>NZ_MDGN01000014.1:0-2201 GCF_002742365.1 Maribacter sp. 4U21 | reverse complement strand
CGACGGCACCCTTCAAACGCCTGTAGAAATTGTTCTTGGGTATACGTTCGCTGAGCTGGAAGCTCGCGAACAGCTTTTCCTGGTAATCCTTTTTTCCCTGCATACATAAAGTTACGATCGATTCCACGATCGGCAATGATCAGCAACGAGTTTTTTCGTTAACTTGTACAACAGGCACAATAGCTATAAACAATTGCTATTACAGGCTTATCCTGAAAATTCCTGCGGAATTTCTAGCTTGTCGTGTATTTGCAAAAGTCCGTGCTAACCCACGCAACTGTTCATAGCCGAGACCGTTGCTGTGCAATAACTTCTCTTTACAAAGGTCATCGTTCTTTTGCTAAGGTGGTTTTAAGGAGAAGGTAAAAAAGGATGGTGGACCCTGGTGTTCCAGGGGGCCAAGTTTTTCGATGAATCGTATGAGAGTTACACTATCAAATACGAGGTTTCGTATAAAAACTTGTTTGAAGGAAGTTGATTTTTTTCGGAAAATCAAGTTTTCCGGCATCTTTTTTTTCGTTCCCGCGACCTTGACCCTTACCCAACGGTAACATATACGGGTATATATTCCATTGGAAAGGCTCCCTCAAAAAAAGCAATGCTGTTTTTGTTCCCGTTGTCGGCGTGGAAGAGAAGTGACTCCGTAAATACGGCGCATATGCCATTTGAAGGCTTCAAGGCAATGCGTTATATTTACTGCACACAACAGGAGTATTCATACAATACGGCTAACGCCGAACTGAACAAATACTCCAACCGTTGGGGTACATTACAGAGAAATGAAGAAAAAAGCAATTTGTCTTGCAACTAATCAAGAAGGGAATAAATGTCTCAATGAAGTTCTGAAATATGGAGAGCGTTGTAAAGAACACAAAGGAGTGAGAATTCAATATTTCTATGGATTTTACACTTCTCCAAAAGTTGCTGTGATTGACAAAGAAGTTGATTTAACTAAAATAAATTCAAAAATATTAAAAGAAACCGCTTATTCTTTTTCACATCAAGATATAGATTTTATTGTATGCCGAGATGGACTAATACTGGCGTCATCTGAATCTATAAATAAAAAAATTAGTGAATTTAAAGATTCATTTAATGGTGGAAGTGCTTATGGAAATTGGCGCTTGAATGAAGGAGCTTGGGCATCATATTTAGAAATTCTAAATACTCTCTATTTACTACTTGAATGTGCACAACATACAGTACCAGGAAATAATTATTATTTATTTCGGTATTTCGATATTACAAGAAATGATATCGTTCGAATAACCTATGAAAATGATATACCAATAAGACAATTATGGTTCGGAAGTGAATTGGCAGTTAGTTTAGTTCGAAGCCAGTTAGTTGATGAAAAAAAACTTGAACAAAGAAACTATAATACTCCTGCTCCTGTTTCAATATTTAATGAATTAGAGAATTATATCAAGAAAGTAAATTTCTATGATGATAGCATATTACATCTAACCGATTTAGCCCGTATTTTGGCAAGATTTCACGAAGAAGATTATCGTGGTTCATTTCTACTTGGTTGGTTATTTATTGAAGAGAATATGTCTAAAAAATGGGATATTTTTTTAAATTCAAAAAACAAGGAGTTTGAAGGTGGGGAATTTAGAATAAGTAATAATCGAAAAAAAATATTACGTGGACGTGATTATTCCATATCTATCGTATTAAATCAATTGGAATTGAATGAAATAATTACATATGTTGATTTCAAGACTTATGATGGTTTGAGAAAAATACGGAATAACGTTATCCATAGCTCATACCGACCTAATATTAAAGAAACTTCAAAAATGCTTAAATCAATTAAACCACTATTTGAAGAAACAGTTGGATATGAATTAAAATATCACGATTCAAGATATGGTTCTTCGGGACTTTAAAGTAACGTACCCCAACACCGTGTATAGCTCATTGCGGCTGAATTCCTAATCGGAATTCATTACAATTTGCTATCTTTCGGTTACGGCGGAAAATCATAGCTGATTTCCCGCAACGAGCCATACACAAGACCGTTGTAAAACATACCCAAAAAACGCTCGGAACTGAAAAATCAACTTCTGAAATTTTGGAAATAGTAACTTTTAAGTTACCTTTGTCTAAATGGATAAAGTTAGGCAAGTAATACAATACAAAAATTATTTCGAGGAGTTTCTACTTGCTCAACCGAAAAAGGTTCAGGACAAAATATT
>NZ_MDGN01000013.1:0-34231 GCF_002742365.1 Maribacter sp. 4U21 | reverse complement strand
AAAAACTTGCCGAACTGACGCCGTGCTCACGGCTGATCTGTTCGACACTCTTACCATTGTCGAACTCCTTTAAGATCTTTGCGATCTGCACGGGTGAAAATTTGCTCTTCCTCATAATACTGTTTAAAATTAAAGATTATTATTCTACTTTTAAACAGTTCGGTTTTAAGGGAAGCTTACAAAGGAAAGGAGCAAGTTCAATGGCCGTACCATATATTAATTTTAAGTTAGATTCCTGATAGTCGAGTACGTTTGAAACATTATCATAATAGGCTTGAATTTTATTTTTAATGGAATCGTTTAAGATATAAGTTAACTTACCTGAAAATTGCATTTGATTAAAAGTGATTTGACTAGGTATGAAACTACTCGTACCTGAGGCTTCTAAAATTCTCTGTTTTAGCAAGGGTTTATTTCTCCGTATCGAATCATTCTTGAATGCGCTTAATAGTATTCTATTGGCATCTATTAAAGTGCTATCACTTTTTGTCACTGCTGTTAAACTCCTAATGTCACTTTCTATATTTTGTATTAAACCCGTGATGAGTATTTTTTCCTCTGCCTTTATCTTCTCATTTTCATTCCAATTGTTAATTTGAAGGGCAATCAAGATTCCAATGACCACGAGAACTATTTCGCCTATGGCGTAGAGGAGGTACTTTGAGAAGCGATTTTCTTGAAGTAGTTTTTGTCGGATTTTTCGAAAGAATTTTATCATAGTTCAGAACTTTTCCCCTCCTGGGAGGGGCTAGGGGTGGGTTTTAATTTCTCAATTTCAATCTTGATTTCCTTTAAGACCCAATCCAGATTGTTTTTCACATCCAAATCCGAAAATCGAATCACTGTAACCCCAAGGCTTTTCAATTGGTTTTGTCGTTTCATATCCTTTTCTTGGTGACCTTCTTTAAAATGAATTGAGCCATCGACTTCAATGGCGAGATAAAGATCTTTGCAATAAAAATCCACAATATATCGGTCGATTGGTATTTGCCTAGTGAAGCGTACGCCTAATTTCTTACCCTTGATTTCTCGCCATATGGCGATTTCACCCAAAGTCATGTTGTTACGGAGTTCCTTGGCGTAGGCGACCAAATCTTGGTTGTATGGGATAATTTTTCTCATGGTAGTACCCACCCCTCAGTCCCCTCCCAAGAGGGGAGGTTTTCTTGAAGTAGTTTTTGTCTAATTTTTCTAAAGAATTTTATCATTGGGTAGTGATTGATTATAACGGAACATTACAGTGGCTATGAATGTTTTAGCCATTGTAATACTTGCGTTATTTAATTCAATTTGTTTTTAATTTTGCAACGTTTAGTTAATTTGGATTTCATTATATCTACTTCGTCTTCCATAGTTTCAAATAGCTCTGAACGCCTTCTTAACATTATACCTTCAATTACTAAATCTATATATAATCTTGATTTTATTTCATCACAAATATTGTCAGGTAAATCTAGGCTTAATTGATCTTGTATTTCTTTGGGAAAAATTTCTTTATAACTTGAGTGTATTACCCCATTACTAAACCAATCTTCAAACTTTGTCAATCGATCAGTGATAAGGGTAACATTTGCTAACATTGTATTGTTAAAGTCTTCTACTTTTTTTAAATATTGATTTAGTGATTTCCTAATTTGTTTATCCTTAAGCGTATTTATGTTTCCACTGGATTTAATGTCTTCATAAGTAGAAGAATTTGGTATGAATGACTCTAATAAATCTCTTCTTGAGAGTAACGTTTCTTTTCCTAGCTCAGCCAGGTTTATGTTTTCGCTCTGAATTATAGCAATCGCTCTGTGAGAACTTTCTATGCGTTTTTCGTTACTTTCCAACAATGCTTTAATTAGTACTTTATCTTGTTCTATATCATCCAGCAAAAGACAGTAATAAGACTGCTCTAGCTTGGATGCCTTTCGGCTTTCGTTCCAGTTGTTAATTTGAAGCGCAATGAGGATTCCAATGACCACAAGGATGATTTCTCCAATGGCGTATTTGAAATACTTTCCAGTTCTATTTTCTACAAGCAAGTTTTGTCTAATTTTTCTAAAGAATTTTATCATTGGTTAGTGGTTGGTTATACTAGAGCTTAATGGTTTTGCTATGTGCCGTGCGACCTTAGGAGCATGTATATCATAGTTTTTGTTAGCAGCCATTTTATTCAAAACTATTGATTTCTTTAGCTGCTCTATTCCCAGATTCAATTGCACCTTGAATCCATCCGTGGTAGGCAGATGCATGTTCCCCTGCAAAATGAATTCGACCCTCTGGCTTCATCAAGTGAGGCAATAGTGTAGTCATTTGATTTCTTGTTCCAATGGAATGCGCACCTAATGCCCATGGGTCTTCTTTCCAGCATTTGGTATGTCCTCCTTCTGAATAATTCATAAGTCCGGGAAAGGCACTATTCACATGCTTTGAAGCAAAATCTAATCGCTCCTGAACAGACCAGCCAGCTAGTAACTGCGAGTCATCATTTTTTACATAAGCGGCAATTAAACCTCTTTTTGAGCTGGATTCATAATTTGGATCCCAGATTTCCATAGGTTGATCAGTTGCGGCAAATCCGTTAAGACCATCTTTCTTCCAATAGCGTTCACTGACTTGAAATACCGTTCTTGATAAATCCCAATACGTAAGCTCATTGATAGCTTTCTGTTTTTCTTTGGAAAGGGTTTTTACAAAATCCATCTTTTTGACGACCGGTAGCGGAAAAGTACAGATGACCCGATCTGCTTTTAAGGTTTCAGATTGTTCACCTCTTTTCACTGTTATCGAAATATCGTTTTCACCCTGATCAATTCCTATGACTTTGGTTCCGTATTCAATGTAATTACTAATGGATTCAGCCATTTTAGTGGGTAAAAGGTCGTTGCCACCCACAATTTTGTTTCTTGTTGCTCCAAAAGAAAGGCTTAATTCCCTGACTAATTCAAGAACCGACATATTCATGCCCTTCTCTGTTTCCCATCCGATCATTAATAAATCTGCAATTTCTTTACTATATCCAGTTTTTTCTAGGTATTCTTTCAAGGAGTAGCCGTCATATTGGGCAATTTGTTGATGAGGCCATTCTAAATTTGTCGCGTCTCCCAGATTGGTCATTATTTTTTCCAATGGAGCGGTGGATATTCCTTGCCATCCTGATTCCAATTCCTTTACGGATAGATTTACAGGATAATTGTTGAGATTGGCCGGTGATTCACTCGTATAACGAATGCTCTTGCCTTTCATTAAATGAATATAATCTCCCTCTGCTGGGTTAAAGGGGTAGAGTTCAAGACCATATTCTTTGATATACTTCATGGTCCATTCGTGATTCTCTGGAATTCTGGCTGCTCCCATATCAGCATACAGACTATCTGAAAATGGGGCTCTTAAGGTTTTTATTCGCCCTCCGGCTCTCATTTGACCTTCAAGTATTTTTACGTCATGACCAAGTTTTATTAATTCAATCGCGGCGGACATACCCGCCATACCGGCACCAAGAACGAGCACTTTTTGAGACTTACCTGCTTTCTTATACCATTCGTCATTGATAGATAGGGCACTTAAGGGACGAGTGAACAATAAACCACTAGATAAGGCACTAAGCTTAATAAAATCACGTCTTGATTGTTTCATAGTCATTATTTATTCAATTGCATTAACTGTTGCTAATGATTCGGCTAATCATCGTGCGGGGGGTACGCCGTCTGCGACAGTAGCGGGCGAGTTGGCACGCGGGCCAGTTTCCGTCTGTCGACTTAGCTAAAGCTTATTGTTTTGCTTTTTCTTTTTTTTGTTCCAAAGCTATCCCGAAGCTTCTGGACATAAGATTTTGCGAACTTCATAAAAATACGCAAACCTTTCGGTTAAGCCTTAAAGTCCGCAATACGTTTAGGTTTTGTTAGCATTTGTTGTTTCCGTCCGAGTGTACTATATTCGTTGCGTTTTCATTTCTTTTAATTACAAAAAAATAAAAAATCAAACGGTTTGTTTCTCTAGAATTCTAAAAAAAATCAATCTCCCAACGCTCTATTTTACTTTTTTCCGATTTTGTTTTTCCTCGGATTAATTATTTAAAAGTTTATTAACGATTCTAATCGGCAACAACAGAAATTCTTGAGTATAGTTTTTTAAATCCGTTTAAGTTTTAATTATGTTAAAACTTATAAGCAAACTATATATACATATATTAGTTTTCTTCCTTCTTCTGTTTTATAGAAATAACAGTACAGATTAATGCTATACCGATAAAAACACCAAAGTAATTATCTATCGAATCGTTTTCCGGTTTATATGACCAAATTCCAACTCCTATTGAGATAATACCTAATACAATTAAGAAAATCTTAGTCCTTTTGTCCATTCAAAATTTATTTTTTGTCTATTTATTTTTTTTACAATAAATACCAACAATAAGATAACATCATTGATGCTATACCACTTATAAAATTAGTGCATTTATAATATTGTCATTGGACTTAGCTCCCTTACAGTTCCTTCACTTCTACATAAAAATTAGGGTCTACTTTAAAAGCAGCTGCACCATGTTTCACTTTTTCTGTTTGCCATTCCGTCGTGGGTTCTAGCCAAAGCTCCGTATCATCCGCCAATAGACGTATAGGCATCACAAAACCTTCAATTACATTGGTATAACGGTATGTAATCGCATTATCAGTCTCTATTTTATATTCAAACACGGGAATTTTTATGGTCCGTAGGTATTGGTCAAACACCTTGGAAAGGTCCATTTCAGCCTTTTCACTGATATAATTTTCCACTTGTTGTGTGGTGACCGTTTGGTGGTAGAAGTCTTTGTTCAGCCCTCGTAAAATACTTCGCCATTTTTCATCATCATGAATCACTTGGCGTAGGGTATGTAGCATATTGGCTCCTTTAGGATACATGTCACCACTGCCTCTTTGATTTACGTCATAGACCCCTATTATAGGACTTTCATTACGGATGTTTCCACGAATACCAATGGCGTATTCATTTCCTGCCTGTTCCCCAAAGTGGTAGTCCACATAAAGCGCTTCGGAGTAGGTGGTAAAGCCTTCGTGTACCCACATATCGGCAATATCCTTATAAGTAATATTATTGGCGAACCACTCGTGACCCGCTTCATGAATAATAATATAATCGAACTTCATACCCCAACCGGATTTGGAAAGGTCCCTACCCAAATAGCCGTTTTGGTATTGGTTCCCATAGGTAACGGAGCTTTGGTGTTCCATGCCCAGATAGGGCACTTCTACTAGTTTAAAACTATCCTCGTAAAAAGGGTAGGGCCCAAACCAATGCTCAAAAGCTTTCATGAGTCTAGGGACATCTTTAAACTGTTCTTTGGCTTTTTCCAAATTATTGCGCAGCACATAGTAATCCAAATCCAAAACACCCTTTTCGCCGTCATATTTTTCGCCAAAATGAACATAGTCGCCTATGTTTATGTTTACGCCATAATTATTAATGGGGTTGGAAACGAACCACTCGTATAATTTATAACCACCCTGTTCGTATTCGTATGTTTCCCGTAACCTGCCGTTCGCCACAGCTACAAGGTCCTTGGGAACATCGATAGCAATGCGCATACTGTCTACTTCGTCATACATATGGTCCTTATTGGGCCACCATACACTGGCCCCCAAACCTTGGCAAGAAGTAGCGATAAAGTGTTTGCCGTTGCCGTCCTTTTTCCAAGAGAATCCACCGTCCCACGGCGCTCTTACGGCTTCTTTAGGTTTCCCCGCATATTGCACGTAAAGTTCATTGTACTCCCCGGGAATTTGTTTTTTCTTTAGGTTGATGAAATAGGCCGGACCTATTTTGCTGTAATCTAGTTGTTGGTCGCCTTGAGAAATACCCGTAATTTTTAAGGGTTCTTGAAGGTCTATTTGAATGACATCATGTTCTTCCAAAACCTTGTACCGAATAATATTGTAGCCAGCGATTGCTTTTTCCTCTGGCTGTACTTTTACATTGAGGTCGTAGTAGCTTAAATCCCACCAAGCACGTTCAGGGGTGATGCTTCCACGCAGCGTATCCTGTTTGGTGAATTCTTGGGCTTGGGCCATGGATAGGCTTACAAGACTTATCAATACAATTAGTTTTTTCATTTTCGTTTATTTAGTAGTTCTCGAATTCGCGCGATAGGACCGTGTTCTCAGTAAACTAATACTATGTCGACCTACCTAAAAATAGCATTTGGAAATACGACCGGACTTTCAAATCCGTCCGCTCCTATAGCAGAAACTCCGAAGAAATAGTTATCGATAACGATACCGTCCAGAGTGAATTCGGTTACATCGCCCACATACCTGCTGTGGTCCCAAGTAGGAGAGGTGGTGTCCCTCCAATAAATTTTATACCCTTTGGCTCCGTTTACCTTGCTCCACTGAAACTTTGCGGACGGTTCTACGATGCCTCCAATTTTCACTTCTTTTGGTGCTGGTGGTGCCCATGCGATGGAGGCCAGGCTAATGGCGTTTACCGCCGTCAACTTGGCGGCATACTCAAAATTCACGTGTTCCAGTACATCGCCGTAAGCAATACCGTCCTCCACACGGATGTCTTGGTGCTGTTGGGTATAATTCTCATGAGCCTCCATAATACGAATACCGGGAAAACCAGCATCGTTAAAAGGCCTGTGGTGACCACCGCGACCAAAACGGTCTAATCTGTAAATCATCATAGGATTCATCTCCGGCATATAGGTCTGAGTGGTCTTATGCACATAACGTGCCAGTTGTCTTGAAATGCCATCCACTTCACCACCGTAAAACCTACGCGCTTTCCGTTCCTTTTCGGTTTCGGTTGGAGGAACGGGTTCCGAGAATATCCTAAAATCGATACTACTGGTAATTCCGTCCACGCCCGTAATATTTCCAATCATGTCATTATTAAAGATACCGATGACCTCCCATCCTTGTTCTTTAGCGTAACCCGCTACACCACCACCTCCAAAAAGGCCTTGTTCCTCTCCCGATAGCCCCATGTATATGATACTGTTTTCAAATTTGTATTTGGATAAGACCCTAGCCGCCTCAATAGTACCTGCCATACCGCTGGCATTGTCATTGGCCCCGGGTGAATCGTCTGTATAATTGGTAGGGTCACTAACACGGGAATCAATATCACCACTCATGATGATATAGCGATTGGGGTACTTGGTACCTTTTTGGATGGCCAATACATTTACCACCGCTACATCTTTTACAATGCGCTGGTTCGCACCTTTCTTTACCAAATCCTTTTGATAGAACACATGTAGACAATCGTTACAGGCCGCCGAAGTTTTTTCGAACTCGGCTTTTATCCATCGTCTTGCTGCACCTATACCACGGGTTTGTGAGACGGTATCACTTAAGGTATGGCGTGTTCCAAAATTGGCCAAGGTGGTGATGTCCTTTTCGATACGTTCCGCAGAAACGGCATCGATAATATCATAGATACGTTGGTCCGTTTGGGCAGACACGGTAAGGGCTAAGGTCAAGAGGGTAAAGAACAATACATTTTTCATTTAATCGGTTTTAAATTTTTTGTAAAATAAATAACTGTGTACAGAACAGAACGGACCCAAAAGGGCATATAAAATACCAGGAAGTCCGTAATTGATTCCAATCTGCAGGTAAGCAATAATAATACTTATAAGAGCCACCACTACAAAAAGCCCAAAATGCCGCACATAGAATAATAGCGTTATGGAATTTTTCAGGTGTTTGGATTTTTTATAGGCCCTATAATACATCAAGGACAGGCAAAGAAAGATTAGCGCGAATCCCAAACCGTAGAGCTCAAAGAGTCCCGCTAATTTGTCCGGTGTCATCCCTTGCGGCAGGAACCAAGAATTTACGAGCGATTTCAGGGGGAAAACATAGTACAGGACCACAAAAAGCAAGACAGCATTAATGGCAATGATAACATTATCCATATAATTGGTTCTCCGAAAAAAATTATAGTGCAGAAACCATAGGATGACCAGAACAAAGAAACTAACGGCAAAGCCTGTGAAGAGTTTTACGTCGATATCTATGATGGCATCAGTGCTATCCGTGCCCAGACTAACCACTAAAAGTGTGGCCGCAAAGGCAAAAACAGCATCGCTAAAAGCTTCGATTCGGCTAATATTGTGCGGAAATCTCATCGTCTTTAAAAGTATTAAAAATTAATCGGATTTGTGTGCCTTTAAATGCCATAAACCAAAGATCGGTCCAAGTGCAAGAACCAAGAAAATTGTTGTAGACGGTAGACTATCCAAAATAAAAGCCAATAACTGAATACTGACAATGGTAATGGCAAAACCGATGCAATTAACAAGAGTTAGACCAGTACCTTTCAGTTCACTGGGAATAGCCGATGCCACTAGGTTTGAAAACTGGGGAGAATCTGCCGTAACGGCCATACCCCAAAAACACCAGACGCCTAAAAATACTTCACTTGTTGAGAAGAACAATACAGGAGAAAGAAGACAGCAGGTTCCCGATACCAATAAAGCTACAAAAGCAACTTTCTTACTGCCGTAGCTTTGTGAAAGAATACCGCCTATGGCACAGGATACACCACCTAAGGCGATAATAATACCGGTCCATAAAGAAATAGAAAGCGTATCTCCGGAAATTGAATTGAAGGTTTTTATCGCCAAGGGCGTAAACGCCCAGAATGCGTAGAGCTCCCACATATGACCAAAGTACCCAAAGGCAGCCCTTTTAAAATTCGCAATTTTGAACAGTTCCGGCCCGGCTTTGAGTTTTAGTGTGGTACTTTTCTTTTGGTAAGGACCGTCTGGCACGAGTATATAAAGTAAGGCTCCGCCGAAAAGAGTTAATATAGAGGTGACGGTGATGACCGTTGTGGGACTGTTGCCCCAATCCGTTCCATTAATCAAAAAGGGAAGGGCGGTACCTAAAACCAAGGCCCCAACCAGAAATCCAAGGGCTTTCCCAAGACCTTTCTCGTAGTAATCCGCTGCAATTTTCATTCCTACCGGATAGATACCGGCCAAGAAGAAACCAGTGCCGAAGCGAGCCGAAAGTAGGCCCCATTTTGTAATACTATCGCTCAAAAGATATAGGTTACAGAGCGCTGCTAACAACGCACAAATAAGAAATACTTTAGAAGGGGAGAAGCGGTCCGCAAGCATCAGTAGTGCAAAAACCAATGTTCCCGTAATAAAACCGAACTGCACGGATGAGATGACGTAACCCGCCAATTCCGCTCCAAAACCTGTTTTGCTTATGAGTTCGTCTATTATCGTATTCCCAGCAAACCATGGGGAGGTACAAGCAAATTGTGCTAAGATAATTGTGGGAAGAATATGTGATTTTGATTTCAAAAGGCGATATTACCGTAGAAAAGTGACCTTTGAAATTTTACCGTCTTCAACTTCATATATGGCAACAGCACTAAACGTATTTCCATTTGCGGTTATTTTTTCTTCATCAATCACCTTATTACCGATAACAATTCTGTTTTTAAGTTCGCAATGCAAATCCGGAGTAGAAGCAAAAAAACCGGCATAATTCTTTCGCATTTCCTCTTGCCCCTGTGACCTTTTTTCAGCGGGATAATTATATAAACTAATGTCGTCTTCGTAGGTATCCATAAATCCATCAATATCTCTGGTATTATAGGCATCCAATTGTTTTTGCACAATAGTTTCGGGATTTGGAGCCTTGTCATCGTCGAAAATAAAAGTCATACGCTCAATAGCCCCACCGTTCACCGTATAAATTGAAACTTGCATTTGTTGAAATTTACCATTGCGTGTAACTTTTTCGTGGTCAACCACCTTATTGGCAATCGCTATTCGCTTTACAACCGCTACCTGATACGTTTTATTGGTAGGGGATAGGCCCTCATAAATTCCACGCATCTTTTCATGACCCTCGTACCAAATTTTATCCGGAAAATAACTAACGGTTACTTCTGGGGAATAACAGTTGATGAATAGCTCTAGATTTGCGGCATTGTATGCTTCTACCTGTTTCTGAACAATTGCTGCGGCAGGTGGTTCAGCCACAATGGCCAGCTTTTCTTGGTCAGGACTCACAGCTATCCTTGTTACATTGTTCCATTGTAAGGGGTCTACTTTATGAAATAGACTCCAAACCCCAGTCGTATCCGCTTTTACTTGGGCCAAAATACTATTTGTACCTGCTATTACGGTGTCTTCCGATAACCAAGCCATATCCTCGCTGCCGTTCCTGATAAAATTAATTATTTGTGTTGCTCCAGAGATAGGGTGTAACGATTTTATTTCAACCGTTTCATTCTCTTTACTGATATAGCTTACCAAATCTGTATTCGGAATCTTATGTAACGATCGTCCCACATTTTTTTGGACGGTATAGTTCGTGCCCTCTTTAAGGTTGGCCACGACCAAATCCATACGGTCTTCAATAAGAACGGTACAGACTATTATATGAGGATTATACCAGACATGATATCCTACTTTCAAATTTTTTAGGAGCACTTTGGATTCATCGGTATGTAAATCATACTCATATAATCTTTGTAGGCCATCAGCGTCCAATCGAATAGCGGAAACAGCTTCTTTACCAGGAATTTTTAAGGGAGAATATTCACTTCCTTTAGGGGTATTGGTAATCCATTTTGTGGTATTCGTACTTATGGTATATAAGGCTATATCCGTCTGCCCGTTTCTAGTGGATGAAAATAGTACCGTATCGTCATTTAAGAACGAGGGTTGATTGTCGTATCCCTCATTGTTTGAAATATTTAGAGGAGTACCCAAAGTGGTATTTTCATCATCAGTCCTCATATCCACTAAAAACACTTCTGTATTCTGCTGAGCAAAAGTGCTTAAAGATAAGAAGATACAAGAAAGAAGTAGCACACAGTGTTTCATAAGCAATGCAATTATAAATTTGAAATTAGGCTCCTAACGTTTTTCCGCAAAGCGACCCAAAATATCGCGTACGTTCTTCGTATTATCCACAAAATAACGGGCGTGGGTCTTTTGCCTTCCTACTTTTACGGTTACGGAGTCTTCAGGCAGTTCTTGAAACATAAATTCGTCCGTCCAATCATCACCAATGGCAAACACAAAATCATAGTCATGCTCAGCATATACGCGCATAGCGGCTCTACCTTTATTTACGTTACTACTTTTAATTTCCATTACCTTGTTGCCGTTCAGTACACTTAAATCGTCATTAGCGATAAGACTTGTGAGTACAGTGTTCAGTTCCACGGAACGTTTTTGACCAAAGTCGGGGTCGGTATTACGATAGTGCCATGCCAACGAATAGTTTTTTTCCTCGATGAAGCTGCCTGGTGTTCTATCCACAAAAGATTCAAGAACGGGAAGTATTTTCTCCATCCAGTCTTTTTTTACATTTTCCAGCATCCTGAATTCCTCACCGCCTTGGGAAATCCAGACCCCATGCTCTACGATCATATTATACTTTTTAGGAAGAAACCATTTGGTGAAGGTTTCCTTATCGCGACCACTGATTAAATACATATCCGTATTGGGTTGTGAGGAAATATCGTCCAATAATTTATACAAGGCCTCGTCCGGACTCGCTTTTTGTGGGTCGTTATGAAATCCTGCCAGGGTACCGTCATAGTCCAAGAATACCAGTCTTCTTTCAGCTTTGATATAATCCTTCATAACCGTGTTCATGAGGTCAACGGACAATCTTCTAGATACGTAGGTTAGATCTTTTTCTTTCTGTTGCACTAAGGAGGTCATAAAATCATTGGCCCATTTTTCCACATTATAACGTGCCAGTCTTTTCTGTAGCACAGTGTTACGTTCCTGTTGTTCTTTCTTAGGCATAGTTATCGCCCTCTGAAGGGTATCCGCAATTTGCTCAAAGTTATTCGGGTTAATCAGTAAAGATTCGTTCATTTCATTGGCAGAACCTGCCATTTCACTCAGAATAAGTACCCCGGTCTTATCCGTGCGTGTTGCAATATATTCCTTGGCTACAAGGTTCATCCCGTCACGTATGGGGGTTAACCACGCAATATCACAGGTAGTATATAAGTCTATTAAATTATCAAAAGGCATGGACCGGTAGAAATACCAAATCGGCGTCCAGCTAACGGTAGATAGCTCCCCATTGATACGCCCTACCAGTTCATCGATTTCTTTTTTCAAAAGTTGGTACTGTGGCACGTTAGAGCGGGAGGGAACCGCTAAGATGATCAATCGGACCTTTTCTTTGTATTCCGGATATTTGTTTAAAAAGTACTCGTAGGCGTTCAATCGCTTTGCAATACCCTTGGAATAATCCAAACGGTCTATCGACAAAAAGAACTTGGCATCCGGAGCGGATTTCTTATGGGTGTCCAAACGTTTTTGTAGTTCTGACTTCTTTGTTTCGTCCCGTTGGGCATGTTCCGTAGCCGCATCGTTAAATTTCTTATAGTCGATTCCCATAGGAAAAGAGTCCACTTTAATAACCCTATTATCCAAGTAGATATCATTGAAACTTACCTCTAAACCCAGTAACCTGCGAACGGAACTTAAGAAATGACGTTCGTAATCATAGGTATGAAAGCCGATGAGGTCGGCACCCA
This sequence comes from Maribacter sp. 4U21, assembly GCF_002742365.1. Lineage (NCBI taxonomy): Bacteria > Pseudomonadati > Bacteroidota > Flavobacteriia > Flavobacteriales > Flavobacteriaceae > Maribacter > Maribacter sp. 4U21. The sequence goes on along the minus strand of NZ_MDGN01000013.1, from coordinate 21,700 downwards.
ATAATCCCTCAAGTATTTCGGTACGCCAGGGTAGGGTCCTGAAAATTTCAAAGGACGGGAAGGGAATATGCAGAAAGAAACCGATAGAGATATTGGGGCGTTTTTCACGCACCATTTGAGGCACTAACATAAGCTGATAGTCATGCACCCAAATGGTATCATCATCACCAGATTTTTTCAATATCGCATCGGCAAATTTTTGATTTACTGCTTTGTATATTTCCCAACTGGACAATTCGAACTCCGAATATTCTAGAAAATAGTGAAAAAGGGGCCATACCGTTCTATTACTAAACCCAAAATAGAAACCATCTACCTCCTTCTTGGTCAGTTTCACTTTAGAAGAACCATGTTCGGCCAAAGCTTTATCAATTTTAGGTGCTAATTCTTCGGGAATTTCCTCATCGGTAAGTCCGCTCCATCCAATCCAAAGGCTGTCCCCTCCAGAATGCACGGATTTCATTCCGGTCGCTAAACCGCCCACACTGGGTATCGCAGTAATGTCTCCATTGCTAATTTGTAATTGTACGGGTAATCTATTTGAGATTATGATAGTTTTGGACATAAATAGCAGGTTTTGCTTTGATTTGAACTTAATTTCTCTCAATTTCGGGAAAAAGAAGGGTAATACCAATTGAAAGCCCATATGAATCAAGATTTTTAGTGAAACCGCATTTTAACCCCTTACATTTTCAAGGAAGTATAAAGGCCTAGTGATACGAAGCTTAAGGCGGTGCGGGTAATAATTTATAAAAGAGAGATTGCCTAATGAATAATTTAGATTACGGAATAATAGGAAATTGTAGAAGTGCAGCATTGGTATCTAAAACCGGTTCCATAGATTGGTGCTGTTTGCCAGAGTTTGATTCCTCCTCTGTTTTTGCTGCTTTACTGGACGAAAAAATAGGAGGAAGCTTTGAAATTTTAGTTGATGATTCCTATACGATAACGCAACGTTATAAAAAGCACACGGCTATATTAATAACCCGTTTTGTTTCAGGCGAAAATGCCTTTGAAATACGGGATTTTATGCCAAGGTACCGCAAAGAAGGAGGCTATAATTCGCCCCCGGAATTGGTGCGCTATTTTAAACACCTCTCCGGTAAACCTCAGTTTATGGTAAAGTATGACCCAAAGTTGGAGTATGCCATGGGCAATACGGATACGTATGTAAAAAAGAACTTTATCGTTAGCCTTACCCACGGAGAAAAGTTCGACACCTGTTTTCTGTACACCTCTTTTAATAAGAATGCCGTTCTAGAAGGTAGGGAAATCTCGTTGTCCAAAGACGGTTATTTCTTAATGGGATATAACGAGAAGCTATTTCAGCCTACTGTTCGTAAAATGTATACGGAGTTGGAACGAACGAAGGTCTACTGGCTCAATTGGAGCAGCAGAACACCCAATTATAAAAAATATAACGCACAGATAAGCCGTAGTGCCATTACCTTAAAACTATTGAGCTATGATAAAACAGGAGCAGTTTTAGCGGCGGCAACTACTTCCTTACCGGAAACGATAGGGGAGGTACGTAATTGGGATTATCGTTTTTGTTGGATTCGTGACGCTTCTATGGCTATAAAGGTGATAGGCGATTTAGGTCACCGCAACGTTGCCAAGAGATACCTGCAGTTTATTGTAGACTTGATTCCGGACAAGGATGAGAAACTACAGATTATGTACGGCATCAATAAGGAGAAAAAATTAACCGAAAACACCTTGGAACACCTCGCGGGTTATAAAGGTTCGGCACCCGTACGTGTTGGTAATGCAGCCTATAAGCAGAAGCAGAATGATATTTATGGTATTCTTATGGACGTCATCTATGAACAGCTCTCCAAGTACAGTAATGATATTGAGAACGGCGAGGAGCTCTGGGGAATAACCAAAGGAATTGTTTGGATCGTATCTAACCACTGGAAAGAGGCGGATAAAGGTATTTGGGAATTTAGGTCCGAAGACAGGCACTTTACCTTTTCCAAGGTACTTTGTTGGGTAGCCATTGACCGGGCCATAAAAGTAGCACGGCTGTTCAAAAAAACACGGAAGCTAGAAAAGTGGACAGCTTTGGAACAGGAAATTAAAAGGGATATTCTTGAAAATGCATGGAATCCAAAGGTGAACGCCTTTACGCAGTCGTATGGAAGCACGGATATGGATGCTTCGGTACTTTTGATGGAATCCTATGGATTTATTCATGCGAAGGACCCAAAATTCGTGAGCACGGTTAAGGCGATAGAAAAGGAACTCAGCAATGATGGTCTGCTTTATCGTTATAAGAATGAAGATGATTTTGGATTGCCCTCCTCGTCTTTTACTATTTGTACTTTTTGGTTTATAAATAGCCTTTATAAGATAGGGGAAGAGAAAAAAGCAATGAAACAATTTGATAAGCTGCTATCTTATAGTAATCATTTAGGTCTGTTTAGTGAAGATATTGATTTTAAGACCAAACGATTGTTAGGAAACTTTCCACAAGCATATTCGCACTTGGCCTTAATCGAGTGTGCGGTGTTGTTCTCCAACAAGGAGAGTGAAGTGCAGGTTTTGGAGTCTATAAGTTAAACGGAAACCGCCAGTTTACTAATTTTATCCAATAAGTTTTTAAAATGGGTTTCGGTGGTGAACGGATTCATCACCGTAACCCTTAAGTAATGAACTCCCCGAAGTTTAGTCTGAACAATATAGAACTCCCCATCTTCCAAAAGTGCTTGGCGAATACGTTCATTTTGCCGGTTTTGGGCTTCGCCGGATAATTTTTTGTCCACATATTTGAAACAGACGATATTGGACATTGGGGTAACGGCAATTTCAAACTCAGCATGCTGCTTGATGATATTACCGAATAAAGCACCCATATCAAATAGATGGGTAAGGTAGGCATCAAAGACCTCTTCTCCGTATAGTTTTAATAGAGTGAACCAGTGAATACTCATCATGGTCTTTGTACATTCAAAAGTCTTTTTGCCCGAGTTGCACCAATCTTCAAGTTCTGATTCCGTCAAGAGATAATCTGCCTTTTGACTAAAGGTTACATTGGTATGCGCGCTCTTTTTATACAATAGTGCCGTAGTGAGTGCTGGCATCATCATCATCTTATGTCCGTCTATGACCACGGAATCTGCCTGGTCTATACCTTTTAAAAGTGTTTTGTACTTCGGAGAAAAAATTGCTGCGCCGCCATGGGCTCCATCTACATGAAACCAAAGCTTTTTAGTTTTTGCAAAGTCGGCTATCGTCTCTAGGTCGTCGAACATCCCCGTGGCCGTACTTGGCGCACTCCCGATGATGGCAAAAATATGTATACCCTTTGCGCTCGCTTCTTTATGTTTGTCCTCCAATAAAGAGGTGTCCATTCTAAAGTCTGCAGTAGTGGGGATTTTGATAATACCCTGCTCTCCTAGACCCATAATTTTTGCTGCCCGATCCACACAATAGTGTGCTTCTTCGCTTACCATAATCCCTAACTGCTGTTCGGAGCCTTGGTTCCAAATATCCGTTTCTAGCATAACCTTTCTTGCGGTCAATAGTGCCGTTAAATTGGCCAATGTTCCGCCAGAGGTAATGAATCCGCCAGAAGCCGTATCAAAACCTATCTTTTTGCAGAGCAAATCCGTAACCACACGCTCTATGGCAGATGGGGACATTCCCATTTCGTAAACGGCCATTCCGTTATTCAACATAGCGCTTATCATTCCCGTTAAGGCGTTTATAGGAGCCGTTGGCGTAACTTGGTGACCTATATAGTGCGGGTGATGTATATAGGTAGTTCTCTTGGTGATTTCCGTAAATAGCTGCTCTTGATTCCCATTTTTAAGAAAATCCTGCCAAAAGGCAAGCTCATCCTCGGGTTCGTTCCAATGAATGGCAGGACCAGATTTTTGTTGTAGCTTATCATCAAGATGGTCCGCTAACTGATTTATTAATTCATGACCTTTTTTCCTGAAAACTTCGGTATCGTAAACCTTATGCAAAAGCGTTTTGTCCATTTGATAAAATTAGAAGCTTCTAACTACTTGAACAAATAAAAACCGCTCCTTTTGGGAGCGGTTTTACTTCTGTCTAACAAAACAAAAGGGTAATCTGAATTAGTCAAAGGTGTACCCGTTATCGGCAGCTACTTTGTCCGCAATTTGATTGCGTAAAGCTACTACGTTAGGGTAATTGGTATATTTTGTGAAGCGTTTTAGTCCCATGAGCATCATCTTCTGCTCATCGCCTTCAGCAAATGAAACTATAGCTTCCTTTCCTTTCTTCAAAACCACATCTACTGCATTGTATAAATACAATTTTGACATGGCAATCTGTGTTGCTTGTGCTTCCTCTCCAAAACGTTTGGCATTTTTCTCTGTTCTAAGAATGGTGCTTTCTGCCATGTAAACTTCAATTAGGATATCGGAAGCCGCCATCATCAACTGTTGGTGCTTCTCCAATTCCGGTCCAAATTTTTGAACAGCGCTACCGGCAACCATTAAAAATACCTTCTTTAATCGTTTGATAAGGTCTTTCTCCTCAGCGAACAATTCCGAAAAATCTTGCGAATCAAAAGAAGGAATACCCATAAGTTCTTCGCCTACTGCAGTTGCGGGTCCAAGTAAATCTACATGACCTTTCATGGCTTTTTTAACCAACATACCGACTGCGAGCATACGGTTTATTTCGTTAGTACCTTCGTAAATACGTGCGATACGCGCATCTCTCCATGCAGATTCCATTGGCGTATCTGCACTAAAGCCCATACCTCCAAAAATCTGAACACCTTCATCTGCGGTATGTTGCACATCCTCTGAAACCGCTACTTTTAATATGGAACACTCAATAGCATATTCCTCCACGCCTTTTAATTCGGCCTCTTGGTGCGTATTACCTTCAGCTTCTCTTATGGCTATTCTGTCTTCTATATTTTTGGCAGCGCGGTAGCAGGCAGATTCTCCAACATAAGCATTGGTCGTCATATCGGCAATTTTAGCCTTAATGGCTCCAAAATTAACTATAGGTGTCTTAAACTGGACTCTTTCATTAGCATAGTTCACCGCTTCGTTGATAACTCTTCGTTGCGCTTCCAAACAAGCTGCGGCTAACTTAATACGACCAACATTTAGGGCGTTCATTGCTATCTTGAATCCGTTTCCTCTTTCCGATAACATGTTCTCAACAGGAACTTTGGTTTCGTTGAAGAATACCTGACGTGTAGAGGAGGAGTGAATACCTAATTTCTTTTCTTCATCACCAAGCGTAATACCGTTCTCCGGGTCGTTCTCTACAATAAAACCAGTAATGTTCTTATCGTCTTCGATTCTTGCGAATACAATGAACAGATTACAAAAACCTGCATTTGAAATCCACATTTTTTGTCCTGAAATGCTGTAATGTTTCCCATCATCGGAAAGTACAGCCTTTGTTTTTCCCGAATTTGCATCCGAACCTGCCCCGGGTTCCGTTAGGCAGTACGCACCGAACCATTCGCCAGAAGCTAGTTGAGGTACGTATTTCTGTTTCTGTTCTTCGGTTCCGTATAGGGTTATTGGCATGGTGCCTATACCTGTATGCGCTCCAAAAGCAGTGCTAAAAGACCCTGTAGCTCCTGAGATATAATCGCACACCAACATGGTGGACACAAATCCCATACCCATTCCTCCATAGGATTCCGGAACGGCTACACTTAGCAAACCTAATTCACCTGCTTTACGCATTGTCTCTTCCGTATACGCATAATCTTTTTGCTCAAATCGCTCCCAATGCGCCCATAGTTCTCTGTCAACGAACTCTTTGGTGCTATCACGCATCATTTTTTGTTCTTCGTTCAAGTCTTCCAATGTGAAAACATCCTCACATTTCGTTTCTTTCACTAGAAATTGACCGCCTCTTAGAATATCTTTCTGTAATGTATCTGTGCTCATATTTTTAGGATTTAAGAATCAGGAGTCAAGAATCGAGATTATTTTTTAATCCACTTTGAAATCCTGAAATCATTTTTTGTAATTGTTGTATTTTATTTTCTAGGAATTTGAACTTTTCTTTTTCGATATATCTTTGTCTGTAAGCTATTATAAGCTGGGTCTCCCATTCGAATGCGGAGCCCAAACTATCCTCAATATACTTATTGAAATGTTTATCGGTTGATTTACTGGTTCCTTCGGCTATGTTTGAGGGAATAGAAACTGAACATCGCATAAGTTGGGATATCAGATTAAATTTTTCTGAACTAGGAAAACTATTAATCAGCCTATAAGTTTCATCAACCAAGTTCATTCCTTCCTCCCAAATCTTAAGTTTTTTAAAATTATGACGTCCCATTTTTAAGTCTTACTTCTTTCCTCTTGTATCTTTATTCTACGATAGAAATTCATAAATCCCCGCTGCGCCTTGACCTGTTCCAACACACATGGTAACCATGCCGTACTTGCCTTGCATATTACGTTTACGCATTTCATCAAATAATTGCACTGATAATTTTGCGCCCGTACAGCCTAATGGATGTCCAAGGGCAATAGCACCGCCGTTCACATTTACGATATCCGGATTTAATTTTAACTCTCTAATGACCGCTAAGGACTGTGAAGCAAAAGCTTCGTTCAGTTCTATTAGTTCAACGTCATCCTGTTTTAGACCGGCTTGTTTTAAGGCCTTAGGAACCGCCGCTACGGGTCCTATTCCCATGATACGAGGTGGCACACCTGCAGCTGCATAGTTTACTAGGCGCGCAATAGGTTCAAGATTTAGCTCTTTTACCATCTCCTCACTCATTACCATGACAAAGGCGGCACCATCACTCATTTGGGAAGAGTTCCCTGCGGTGACGCTTCCGCCAGCTGCAAATACTGGGCGTAGTTTATTCAGTACCTCCACGGAAGTTCCTTTTCTAGGACCTTCATCTTTCGTTACGGTATATTTTCTAGTTGTCTTTTTTCCATCGGCACCTAAAAGTGTTTGTTCCACCTCAATAGGAACAATCTGCTCTTGAAAACGGTCCTCGGATTGCGCTTTAAGTGCTTTCATATGCGAGTTGTACGCAAACTCATCTTGGTCTTCTCTGGACACTTTGTATTCTTGGGCAACGGCTTCTGCAGTGTTACCCATGCCCCAATAGTAATCTTCATGACCTGCTTTAACAATATCGTAGTTGAGCTCTGTCTTATAACCTGTCATGGGTACTGAACTCATACTCTCTGCCCCGCCGGCAATAATACAATCTGCCATGCCGGCCTGTATTTTAGCTGTTGCTATTCCTATGGTTTCAATACCAGAGGAACAAAAACGGTTTACCGTAACGCCTGGCACATCTACTATGTCCAGTCCCATGAGTGATATTAAACGTGCCATGTTCAATCCCTGCGAACCTTCTGGCATTGCGTTCCCTACTATAACATCGTCAATACGTTTCTTGTCCAACTGGGGAAGCTCCTTCATCATATGTTCAATGGTTTCGGCCGCTAGCTCGTCGGTCCTTTTGAATCTGAAAACACCCTTGGGTGCTTTTCCCACTGCGGTTCTATATCCTTTAACTATGTATGCTGTTTTCATAATGGCCCCCTAGCCCCCAAAGGGGGAACGCCTATTAGGGGTCAATAGGGTTTTAAATTTTACTATTTTCTTTTCGGTTAAACACCTTATTTTATTTTTAAAAGTCTCTCCTTTGGGGAGATTTAGAGGGGCTCCTAATTACGCAAGGGTTTTCCAGTTTTCAGCATATGTTGAATACGCTCTAAGGTTTTTCGTTCCGTACAGAGCGATAAAAATGCTTCTCGTTCTATATCTAGTAAGTATTGTTCTGAAACATAGGTCGGTTCCGATAAGTCTCCACCGGCCATTACATATGCCAGTTTGTTCGCTATTTTTTTATCGTGTTCGCTAATGTATCTACTGGCTTCCATCGCATCGGTTCCTACCAAAAACATACCCAACGCCTGTTTCCCCAGTACCTTAACATCTTTACGAGAAGGTGGTTGTGTGTAACCCGCTTCTGCCATTAGTTTGGCATGAGCTTTTGCGGTAGCAATTTGGCGGTCCTTATTCACGACGACAATATCTTTTCCTTTTTGAAGGATCCCTAAATCATACGCTTCGTAGGCCGAAGTGGAAACTTTGGCCATACCAATGGTAAGGAAATACTCTTGAAGTATATTGAGCTCCACATCTCCTTTTCTAAAAGAATCCGAAGCTCTGAGCGCAAATTCTTTTGAACCTCCACCTCCGGGAATTACTCCGACACCGAATTCTACTAATCCGATATATGTTTCTGCGGCGGCAACAACCTTGTCCGCATGTAATGAAAGTTCACATCCACCACCGAGGGTCATTCCATGGGGAGCTGAAACGGTAGGAATGGCAGAATAACGCATGCGCATCATGGTATCCTGGAACATTTTAATGGCCATATTTAGCTCATCATACTCTTGCTCTACCGCCATCATAAAAATCATGCCTATATTGGCTCCTACCGAAAAATTAGCTGCTTGGTTACCAACAACAAGACCCTGATAGTCTTTTTCGGCCAGGTCAATGGCTTTATTCAATCCTGCTAAGACATCGCCGCCAATGGTGTTCATTTTAGACTGGAATTCTACATTCAAAATGCCATCTCCTAAATCTTCAATAACTACACCACTATTTTTAAAGACCTCTTTAGACTTTCTAATATTATCTAAAATGATAAAGGCATCCTGACCTGGAATCTTCACCATTTCTTTTTTAGGAATATCATAGAAATACGTAGCGCCATCTTTTACACTGTAAAAGGAGGTAACTCCTGCCGCTTTCATCTCGGACACCCATTTTGCGGCTTCTTGATTTTCAGCAGCTATAAATTCCAAACCTTTGTCGAGACCCACGGCATCCCAAATCTGGAAGGGTCCGTGTTCCCAACCGAATCCGGCTTTCATGGCATCATCAATCTTATAAAGCTCGTCCGTTATTTCTGGGATACGGTGTGAAACATAAGCAAATAATTGCCCAAAACTTTTTCTGTAAAATTCTCCCGCTTTATCTTTTCCACCAACTAGAACAGAGAAACGGTCTACTACCTTATCGATTGTTTTAGTTAATTCTAGCGTAGCAAACTTAGCACTCTTTTTGGAGCGGTAGTCCATGGTATCCAAGTCCAGTGTTAGGATTTCTGTTTTGCCTTTATCGTTTTTTATCTTTTTGTAAAAACCTTGTCCGGATTTACTACCTAACCATTTATTCTCCATCATGGTCTTGATAAAATCCGGAAGGGCGAACAAAGCTAACCTTTCATCGTCCTTACAATTGTCCGCAATACCGTTGGCTACATGAACCAAGGTATCTAAACCTACGACATCTACGGTTCTGAACGTGGCGGATTTTGGTCTACCGATTATAGGACCAGTGAGTTTATCAACCTCTTCAACGGTCATTCCCATTTCCTTAACGGCGTGGAACAAACTTTGAATACTAAAGATGCCAATACGGTTACCAATAAAGGCTGGTGTGTCTTTCGCGATTACGGAAGTTTTACCCAAAAATTGTTCACCATATCCGTTTAAGAACTCCAACACTTCGGGAGAAGTCTTTGGACCTGGTATGATTTCAAATAATTTCAAGTAACGTGCAGGGTTAAAAAAATGTGTTCCACAGAAATGCTTCTGGAAATCATCACTTCTTCCCTCACTCATAAACTTTATTGGAATACCCGAGGTATTGGAGGTGATAAGCGTACCCGGGGTTCTATGCTTTTCTAATTTTTCGAAAACAACCTTCTTAATATCCAAACGCTCTACCACAACTTCAATGATCCAATCAACTTGCGCCACCTTTGCGATATCGTCCTCCAGATTTCCGGTGGCGATACGTTTTGCAAAAGCTTGATGATAAATAGGAGAGGGTTTTGATTTTAGGGCAGCGGTCAGCGAATCATTGACCAAACGGTTACGAACTACTTTGTCGTCCAAGGTAAGACCTTTCGCTTTCTCCTTGTCATTGAGTTCTCTAGGAACAATATCCAGAAGTAATACTTCTACACCTATATTGGCAAAATGACAGGCAATGCCACTTCCCATTATTCCCGAACCAATAACTGCTACTTTTTTGATATGCTTGTTCATGTACTATGAGCGGTATTAGTGATTTGATTTATCTTTAATATAAATATTCTTGTCTGCTATAAGCTTGTTTATAGTCTCCGTTACCTCAAAAAAACCTTTTAATTTATCCTCGGAAACGTGCTGTTTTACCACTTCATTAAATCTCAATACAACATCTTTTGAATCCTTTCTTTTTTCCAGTCCAAATTCCGTCAAGTGTATTAAAACTCCTCGACCATCCGCAGGGTTAGGCTTTCTCAAAATAAGTCCCTTCTCCTCCATACTCTTTAAAATCCTAGAAAGACTGGTGGCTTCCATTCCCATTTTTGGTCCAAGCGCAGTAGATGGTGTCCCTGTTCTTGGGTCAATACTTAAAAGGGTAAAGCCAACTGCCATGGTACTTTCAAAACTTTTTGCCTCTTCATTGTACATTCTGGCAACGGCTTGCCAGGTAGCACGAAGGGCATAATCTATGGTCAGTTCCTTCATTGGTTATTTTTAAGCCATCCAAATATAGGAAAAATTTATTATGCATGCATAATAAATCTCTTGAAATTAGATGAAGGAATAAATTTGAAGTACTACGATGAAGTTTCAAGAAGCTTTTCGTTGTTTTCTGGTTTCTTTATCAAGTACCGCAGGAAATGGGGAAGGAAAATTGGTCAAAAGTGCAAATACCGCAGGGACTGGAAAAATCAGTGGCGTATCAACTAGTTTCGTAGGCCGATATAGGCCGCAACCTAATGCACAGGCTTTTTATATGCAGGAAGAAAATTTCTTGGTTTCGATGAAATCTACCACTAGATGCGCATTAAATCACTTATATATCTCTAGGTAAGCGATAGACTGGGAATTTGTCTAATGGCCATACATATCATTATATAATGCAATGTATTTTTCTTTAATGATATTCCTCTTCATTTTCATGGTAGGGGTGAGGTGACCGTCTTCCGGGGTCCACACATCTGCTGTTAAGCGGAATACTTTAATCTGTTCCCATTTACCAAAGTGCTGGTTACAGGTATCCAATTCTTTCTGAATACGTTTCACGACCTCAGGGGAAGCCGACATTTCTTCAAGAGAACCGCCTACATTCTTTTTCTTTTTAGCAATCCATTCCTTTACAAACTCGAAGTTAGGTTGTATAATGGCCGCTGGCATCTTTTCACCTTCACCCACTACCATAACTTGTTCAATGAAACGGCTTTGTTTTAATTCGTTTTCTAACAGGGTGGGAATAACATATTTACCTCCAGAGGTTTTGAACATCTCTTTTTTACGGCCTGTTATTTTTAGGAAACCTTCGCTATCCACTTCGCCTTTGTCACCGGTATGAAAATAATCTCCGGTCATCACTTCGTTGGTCTTTTCCGGGTCTTTATAGTATCCCATCATTACGTTAGGTCCTTTTATTAGGATTTCACCATCATCCGCAATCTTTATTTCTACGTTCTCAATGGCTTTCCCTACACTGCCCACTTGGTACATATTATCCGCCATCATACCTACAGACACAATAGGGGAAGTCTCCGTGAGTCCGTAACCTTCCATCACCGGCATGCCTGCAGCGCCGAACACCTTCCCGAGTCTAGATTGCAATGCGGCACTACCCGAGACCATGGTCACTAGGTCACCGCCCAACGCTTCTCTCCACTTACTGAAAATAAGTTTATTGGCAATACCCAGTTTAAACTCGTACCACGCTCCATTCTGCCTGTAAGGCTTCCATTGTTCCCCCAGTTCTACGGCCCAAAAAAATAATTTTTTCTTAATTCCCGTAAGTTCTGTTCCTTTAGCAAAAATCTTATCAAAAAGTTTTTCCAGTAGACGCGGAACAACGGACATGAGCTGTGGCTTCACCTCTTTAATATTCTCGCCTATCTTATCGATACCTTCGGCGTAATAGACCGCTGTACCGGAGTATTGATAAATATAAATAAGCACCCGCTCAAAGATGTGACATAGGGGCAAAAAGCTCAAGACCTTCGTCTCACCGTCCATTAGCGGTAAACGCTTAGCTCCGGCAAGGGCATTACTGGTGATATTATTGTGTGAAAGCATTACTCCTTTAGGTGTTCCGGTGGTTCCTGAAGTATAAATAATCGATGCCAAATCTTCAGGATTTACGGCATCTTTTCTTTTTTGAAGCTCCTCCGCATTACTGGTATCCGAACCTAAATCAAAAAGCTCAGTATAATTCTTACAGCCTTCAATTTTATCAAAGCTGAAAATCTCTTTCAATTTCGTGTTCGGCAGGACTTTTTTTACTTTTTCCAATACCTCTTCGTCGGAGACAAAACAATAAATAGATTCACTATGGTTCAGTACATATTCGTATTCCTCAGCAGAGATCGTAGGGTAAATAGGTATGGTCTGCGCGCCCGTTTGTAGTACACCAATATCCATGATGTTCCATTCCGTTCTATTGGACGAGGAGATAACCGCTACTTTATCATTTTTCTTAATCCCCATTCGTAAAAGAGCCCTGCTCACTGCGTTGGCTTTATCCAAGTAGTCTTTTGTGGAGGTAGCCACCCATTGTCCGTCATATTTGGTAACTAAAGATGTTTCCAAATTATATTTCTCTAACTGATAGTAAGGAAAATCGAAAAGACGGGTAACTTTTTGCATACTAGGTTTCTTTTAAGTAATTGCAAAATAGGGAAAGAACGGCAATATTAAAATAGGAGAAGTAAAATAAGGGCTATAATTTTTAATTATCCGCAATGAGCTCGATTAAATTATATGAAAAGATGTCCAAGCTTAGCTAGAATTTCTTAATCCCTACAAATGGTGTCTTTGTCGTTAAGGGAAGCAGGTATGTTATTTAGCTAAGAATTGTAATACTCTTTTGCTTTTTTAGTTACTTTAGGAATAGAGATTTATACTATAAAACCAATGAAAAAATTATTTAGCTTTTGTTCAGTACTGTTAATATTGATGGGATGTGCTGAAAAAGAACCCAAAATTCCCATTTACGCATGGACCGGTGGACCTGGAGATGCAACGGATACGGAACTGCTGGAAAAATTCCATGATTTTAAGGACAAAGGTATTGACGGATTAATGTTTAACGGAGGACATGACCCTGAAACGTATAAACGTGTAGGCGCTTTGGTAAAGCAAGCGGGGATGGAATTTCACGCATGGATACCCACCATGGTCCAGGGCGAAAACCCAAAAATAGCTAAAGACTTGTACGCTCATAATCGCAATGGGGAATCCGCATGAGATAAACCGGCTTATGTGGATTATTATAAATTTCTTTGTCCCAATAAAGAAGGTACTTATAAGTTTTTATCGGAGTTATACGGCAGCGTAGCCGCCGTAGAGGAGATAGATGGCATACATTTGGATTATATACGTTTTCCTGATGTTATCCTTGCAGAAGGACTCTGGGACAAATACGGGCTGGTCATGGATCAAGAATTTCCGGAGTATGATTACTGCTATTGCGATACGTGTACGTCCGATTTTAAGGAACAAACAGGCATTGCCATTAAAGAGGTAGAGGATGCCTCACAAGTGCAAGAATGGAAACAGTTTAGATATGATATAATCACAACAATGGTGGGTCGTTTGGCTAAAGTAGTCCATAAAGAAGGAAAAGAAATTAATGCCGCGGTATTCCCTGGTCCTTCCATTGCTAAAAAGTTAGTGCGTCAAGAGTGGAACAAATGGGATTTAGATGCGGTTTACCCCATGAATTACAACGATTTTTATTTAAAAAATCCAGAATGGGTAGGAACTATAGTAGATGAAGAAGTACGTGCCGTTGAAGGCTTGAAACCGATTTATAGCGGACTTTTCATTTGTCCAAATCCGGAGAATAAAACTCAAGAGAACGATCCAGAAAATCATGGACTCTTACCTTCCGAGATAGGAACGGCTATTAGGGCTTCCATGGAAAACGGAGCTACCGGCATTTGTTTATTTACACCAGAACGAATGAAACCTGAACATTGGGAAGCTTTTGAAAAGGCCATCTACGTGGATTATACGAAGGAATAAGAGCATCTCATAATCCTTAACTTTCTGGTTCAATTATTCTCGGATACTACCGAGCGGATACTTAACTGCATATCCGTAATGTAAATAATCACAATCTTTTTATGGACTACAACCACTCGTCTACAATAAATCGTTTTTGAACGGGTTATATATACGTTTGATACTTTTGTATGAAAAATCTTTTATTATATACTATAGATTTGCTTCATAATCAACGTCCCAAATTAAAACGTTATGAAAACAAATTAGACTTTCAGTAGGCTAAGAGAAATACTAATCTCTTTCATCAGCCTTTTTTTTATGTACCATACTAGTGCCCAATCAGAACCTTTCAATTGTGATTTTAACGCTTATCTGTTTCAATACAATGATGTATAAGCGCTAGACCTAGCATCGGGTAGTTCGTACTTGGTAGCTCCTGATATTACTGAGGGCAAGATTAATGCTGCGGCCTATAATTCTGCAGATGGTTACTTATGGGGTTATCTAAGTTCACTTTCCATTTCTCTTGTTAGGATAGGAAAGGATTTTAGTACAGAAATTTATACGATTCCAGAACTTCCTAACAACGGTAACAAGTACGTTGGTGCTATCTCCCTTGATGGTGTATACTATTTTAAGGCTGGCGGTAGTAGCTATTATAGTGTAGACCTTAATCCTGAATCTAACAACTATCTTCAATATTTAGGAACACAACAACTTAGTCAAAGCGTTAAGATACATGATTGGGCCTTTAATGCGGTGGACAATATGCTGTATACGGTAGAACAAAATACCAATTTTCTTTTACGAATAGACGCCGGCACGGGAGAAGTTCAGAACTTAGGGGAAGTACCTATCTTATCCGGTTTTTCATATACCTATGGGGCGGTATATTTTGATGTAGATGGAAACTTTTACGTGTCTGCAAATCAGACGGGTTCGGTATATAAGATTAGTAGTGTCCATGAAATCGAAAATGGAAGCATGAACTCTAATATTTTCGCTTTCGGTCCCGCCGCATCAAGTAACGATGGTGCCCGTTGTCCTACCGCACCAGTACCGCAAGAAGATTGTAAAAATGGTGTGGACGACGATGGAGACGGTCTTACCGACTGTGATGACCCCTCATGCTCGGGTGTTGCTAGTTGTCCCGTTATAAAAACTACCTCGAGCGCAAATAGCGGAGGACTAGAAAGCAATGATAGACTCGCAAATTTAATAAGTAATAGAAATTACAATAGAGCCAAAACCAATTACACATTCAATAAAAACGATGCTAAGAAAGTACGCAAGAGCCAATTATATGGTAAGAGCGCTAAAAACGGAGTACGTGATATACCCTTAGGAACTTTAGTTCCGCTAGGAATAATAGGAGAAAGCAGTACTATAGAATCTTCTCCAGATGATTTACTGGACCTGACCAATGCATCGGATATTTACTCCGTGGACTACCTTAACGGAATAGAGAATTTAGCCTCCGTAATGGTAATTAAAACAGAGGAACAGGTTTATGAACACAGTAAGTTTATTTGCGACAGATTTTTAGGGGCAGAGCTACTTTCTGTTTCCAACATACAACTAAGGGAAAAGGATTTTATCAAATCTATCATCAAACAACCGGACGGTAGTCTAGAATTTGCATTGACCTTTTCGGCGAGGGTAAATACCAACAGTGAATTTGTAGTGGAGTCGCATTGGAATATTGATGCTTACCCTAATGATACGGCGTACTATAATTTTCAAATATGGTCCAATTCTGTAGACGGACTCTTACTGTTAGCAGATGAAATCTTAAACCTATTGGAGGCTAATGCAACCATCGCTAACTATGCAAGTTCAACACCACCTCCCGTATTCGTTAAATCTGCGAGTTATAGGAACGGAGAGGTATTCCTAAATCTAATCAATAGAAATAAATCGGAACGGATTAATCTAGAAGGCGGCATGAAGTTAACCGAAACCAGTACTACGGAAACGATAGGGGTATCTGCTGAGATAGATGGATACCTGGATACGGTTTCCCTAAAGACCGGAACATTATTCGATTTAGGTTTTAGAGTAAGTGCCGGATTGGGTGATACCCCAGATGATCTATTCGTAGCCGACGCTCCATGGGGGCTAGATGCCAGTACTACAGGAACAGTTGTAGCCGACTATATGGTATTACCGGCCGACGGTCCATATCTTGGAGATGGTTACCCTATCGAACGGAATATTGCGCTGAAAGGAACAACTCAAGATTACTTAGGCGTCTATCGCGCTCTTAGTCCTCGATTTTCTCCGGTGGATTTAAGCGCTTACGAAAAGTTAAGTTTTGAAGCCCAAGGCACTGGTGTTCTTGAAGTAAAGCTATTAAAGGGAGATGGGACAAGTTATGTAAGCACGGTAAACTTAACCGAAGAGCTCAATACCTACACTTTGAACGATACTGATTTTGAGGGAGAGACAGTGACCGACTTTGCCGACTTAAAAGTAATTGTCTTTAATTTGGTCGCTAAGAACGGTTATCGTGAGGAGAAATCAATGAACTTATCTAATATTGATTTTAATAATAGGGAGTCCTCGGTAACCTTCATAGATGCGGATACCAACAAATCTGTTGTATATCCCAATCCTATGGTAGAAGCTGCGTCCATCTATTTCTATGAACAGACAAATAATTCATATACGTTTGACCTGTTTACCATGACGGGTAGGCGCATAGGTTCTCATCACCAAGAAGGGGATAGTGTTTCTGGTCAGAACAACATTGAAATAAGAAGAAAAGGATTGTCTCCAGGACTTTATTTGTACAAGATAAAGAGTAGTACGGATAAAATATGGAGTGGAAGATTAATAGTCAGATAATTAGGTTGGATGTTTGGTAGCTGCGCCCGTCATATTGTTTGACGGGTGCAGTTTTTTTATGGTATTTTTATTAGAGCTCAACAAGCACTTCAAAATTAGCCTTTGTCGCTATTGGTGTACCCTCTGACGACATACCCTCAAGAACTACCTGATAATCTCCAAGCGTATCACCCGCATAAAAGGAAACCAATGCTTTTCCGTTTTCATCTAGTTCAACATAGGGTTTCCAAAGTAGGGTGGTGCGGTTATCATTAGCAACCGGTTTAGACCGATTTGAATCATATTTAGGCTCATAAAACCTTCTGGAATAATTACAATTCTCAGTTTTGACCCTATCCGTTATTCTTTAAAACCCAATCCCTGGCATTCGCAAAAGCTTCTAACCATGGCGAGACTTCATCGTTCCGGTCCGTAGGATAGTACGCCCAATTCCATGGAAAAGTAGAACGCTCTATATGTGGCATGGTGACCAAGTGTCTTCCTGTTTTATCGCAGAGCATGGCCGTATTAAAATCGCTTCCGTTAGGATTTGCAGGATAGGTCTCATATCCATACTTGGCTACGATGTCGTATTGATTTTCATCTTCTGGAAGGCAGAATTTCCCTTCTCCGTGCGAAATCCATACGCCCAAAGTGGCTCCAGCCAAACTGGATAACATGACCGAATTATTCTCTTGAACTTGGACCGAGGTAAAGTTACTCTCGTGTTTATGAGAATCGTTATAGGTCATCTTTCCATGGGTTTTATGCGCTGGGTTAATGAGGTCCAATTCCATGAACAATTGGCAGCCGTTGCAAATACCTACGGACAGGGTATCCGGTCTTGCAAAGAAATCCTTGATGACCTTGTTCGCTTTTTCGTTGTATTTAATGGCTCCTGCCCATCCTTTGGCACTTCCCAATACATCCGAATTGGAGAAGCCGCCAACTGCGCCAAGGAACTGAATATCTTCCAAGGTTTCACGTCCCGAAATTAAATCGGTCATATGTACATCCTTTACATCAAAACCGGCCAAATACATGGCGTTTGCCATCTCCCGTTCGGAATTACTTCCTTTCTCACGAAGGATGGCTGCCTTTGGCCTCTCGATTTCGCTCGAAGTGACGGGCAGTTTTCCTGTAAAATCAGTCGGGAAGAAATATGTTAATGGCTGCTTCTTATAATTATCAAAGCGGTCTTTTGCCAATCCGTTTGCGGTCTGTTTGTCATCCAACAAATACGAAGTTTTAAACCAAGTATCCCGCAAGGAGAATATATTCAGTCCCATTTCCATACCCGCATTTTTAATGCGAAGTGTAGCTTCCGAGGTAACGCTTCCGATGCGTTTAATATCAATTTTGGCATCCAAAAGCATTTGTACGATCACATTATCCTTTAACTGAAAAACAATACCTGCATTCTCGGAAAACAAGAGTTTCATGGTATCCGATTCGCCTAAGGATGTCAAATCCAAATCCGCCCCGAGGTCCGTATCTGCAAAACAAAGTTCTAATAGTGTTGTTATTAATCCACCGGACGCAACATCATGACCAGCAAGGACTTGCCCTTCCTTGATTAAAGTTTGCATTAAATCGAAAACGGATTTGAAATAAGCGTCGTTCTGTATGGTCGGGGCTTCATTCCCTATGGCATTTCGTACTTGTGCGAAAGAGGAACCACCGAGCTTATAAGCATCTTGGGATAGGTTGATGTAGTAAATGTCACCTCCGTCTTTTTGTAGTACGGGCTCTACCACTTTGCTGATATCGTTACAGTTTCCGGCAGCGGAAATAACGACCGTTCCAGGCGCAATGACATCACCGTCCTTATATTTTTGTTTCATGGAGAGCGAATCCTTTCCTGTAGGTACGTTGATACCCAGTGCAATGGAAAAATCCGATATGGCCTGCACCGCCTCGTACAATCGGGCATCTTCACCTTCGTTCTTACAGGGCCACATCCAGTTTGCTGAGAGGGAGACCGATTGTAATCCGTCTTTCATCGGTGCCCAAATAATATTCGTCAAGGCTTCCGCAATACTATTCTTACTTCCTGCCACCGGGTCTATAAGCCCGGAAATAGGGGAGTGCCCGATACTGGTCGCAATACCTTCTTTTCCTTTAAAATCCAGCGCCATTACGCCTACGTTGTTCAATGGTAATTGCAGGGGTCCGGCGCATTGCTGCTTGGCAACCCTACCGCCCACGCAACGGTCTACTTTGTTGGTCAGCCAATCCTTACAAGCAACGGCCTCTAGCTGCAATACCTGCTCCAGATAATCATGGAAAAATTCTAAGGAATACTCAGGATTTTCATAGTTTCTATTCACCGTACGGTCCGTCATAACGGTTTTGGGCGAGCTGCCGAAAATATCCGAAAGCTGCACATCCATGGGTTTTTCTCCCGTGGTGGCCGATTCGAACGTAAAACGGTCATCTCCCGTAACATCACCTACCTCGTACATGGGCGAGCGTTCCCTTTCTGCAATACGTTGTAGCAAATCCACATCTTCTTGACCAATGACCAATCCCATCCGTTCTTGGGATTCATTGCCTATGATTTCTTTGGCGGATAGGGTAGGATCGCCCACCGGAAGTTTATCCAAATCTATTTTACCACCTGTTTCCTCCACCAGTTCGGAGAGACAGTTCAGGTGACCACCTGCACCATGGTCGTGAATGGAAACAATAGGGTTTTCAGCGCTTTCTACCATACCACGAATAGCATTGGCGGCACGTTTTTGCATTTCTGGATTAGACCGTTGTATGGCGTTCAATTCAATGGCGGAACTGAATTGGCCCGTATCGGCACTGGAAACCGCAGCACCACCCATCCCGATGCGGTAGTTGTCACCACCGAGGATTACGATTTTATCCCCTGTTTTGGGTTCGTCCTTCAGGGCTTGTTCCGCTTTGCCGTAGCCGATACCTCCCGCTTGCATAATGACTTTATCGTAGCCCAAGCGTCTAGGTATCTTATCTCCGCTAGATGCGACTGTCTCTTGGTGTTCAAATGTCAATACCGAACCTGCAATTAGGGGCTGACCGAATTTATTTCCGAAATCGGACGCGCCGTTAGAAGCTTTGATGAGTATATCCATAGGCGTTTGGTAGAGCCATGGTCGTTCTGCCATGCCTTGTTCCCACGCTCTATCAGCTTCTAAGCGTGATAATGCCGTCATGTAAACGGCCGTTCCCGCTAGGGGAAGCGAACCTTTTCCACCCGCTAACCTATCCCTGATTTCTCCACCGGAACCCGTTGCAGCACCGTTAAAGGGCTCCACGGTGGTAGGAAAGTTATGCGTTTCCGCTTTTAGAGAGATGACGGAATCAAAGGCTTCTTCTTGGTAAAAATCGGGCTTATCAGCAGTTTTAGGAGCGAATTGCACTACTGTGGGTCCTTTGACGAAGGCAACATTGTCTTTATAGGCCGATACAATATCGTTGGGGTGCTCCTGAGATGTTTTCTTTATGAGTTTGAAGAGTGACGAAGGCATTTCCTTACCGTCGATAATAAAAGTTCCGTTAAAGATTTTATGTCGGCAATGTTCGGAATTTACTTGACTGAATCCAAAAACCTCGGAATCGGTAAGTTTTCTACCTATTTTTTTAGTCAGTCCTTCTAAATAGGCTACCTCCTCATCGCTTAGGGCCAACCCTTCCTGTTGGTTGTAGGCGGCGATATCATCAATATCCAGAATGGCTTCCGGTTGCACGTCTACCTTAAAAATAGCTTGGTGCAGTTGCTCATATTTTTGGAAAAGCATAGGGTCAAAATCGGTATCGGCCTCGGAAGATGCCCTAAACTCCTCTATACGGATAATGCCCGTAATACCCATATTTTGTGTAATCTCCGTGGCATTGGTGCTCCACGGCGTAATCATTGCCGCACGGGCCCCAACAAAAAAGGCGTCTAGAGACGCCGAGTTTAGTTGAGGTTGGTTACCGAATAACCAGCTTAATTTTTCTATATCGGTGGCAGTGATTTCTTGAGCAGTTTGGACGGCAAAAACTTTAGTTGCTTGGTCTCCAAAGAAGTGAATCATACGGGTCGTTTTAAAAAAATACGTCATGGCTTGTAGGCCATGGTAACATTAAAATTGTCATCCCGAACTTGCTTCGGGATATTCGCAAAATGGAAAATGCAAATTTACGATTTTAAGTGCGAATTTTTAATGGGAGGTGGACTAGTTTTCAACTATTGGTGTTGATAGTATTGAGGCATCTTTAATAAGAATCAGTAAGCCTTAAAGTCCCCAAAGCGGACAAGCGTGGTATCGTTCTGAATTGCAAAGTGAATCCAGCTTTCTATTGAACCGCCATTGGTATAATAGCCGTGGTTTTCGTTGACCGTAGTACCATCTTTGCGGATAAAGGACAAGGTATAATGTCCGTCCGATTTGTTATTCTTCATGGATAAAAAATCTTCGCGGTAGTCTTTTGGTGCGATCTCGTCAAAATTGATGCTGTCCAAATGCTCCGAAGTGAAGATTTTAATATTGGTCACTGGATAATCCGAAGTATTCTCAACCTTAAAAACAATGCCCTTATCCTGAAGCAGAAAACAGGAAGAGAGACTTAGGAAGAGACAGAGCAGGAGGAGTTTTTTCATTTTTAGGAATAGGAGTTAATTCGTATAACCTCTGAAATATATAGGATATCAGATAAATTTCAAATTAACACTTTAGAGGTCAGTAGTTAACTGCATATTAGTTTGGACTGGTATACTTTTTCTTTTCCGACCATTTTAGTTATCAGGTTGTTGAATACGGTCGCCTTGCTTTGGGAGCGGTTTATCCTGAAGCAGAACTCGTTGAAATACCTGTTGATATGAAAGT
>NZ_MDGN01000012.1:0-43352 GCF_002742365.1 Maribacter sp. 4U21 | reverse complement strand
ACTATAAAAGGCTTTTGTTACTTAGCGCTAATTACAGATATGCACAGCCGTAAAATCGTTGGGTATGACATCAGTAATAGCCTAGAACTTAAAGGTTGTGTGAGAGCTTTAAATAAGGCCTTATATCAAGCTAAAGATATTAAACAACTTATTCATCATTCAGATAGAGGCATACAGTATTGCAGTAACCTTTACACTCAAATTTTAAAGCGTAATAACATCTATATCAGTATGACAGAAGAAAATCATTGCTACGAAAACGCAATGGCAGAACGTGTAAATGGTATATTAAAAGACGAGTTCTATCTTGATCAAACCTTTGATAGCCTACAACACGCTAAAAGAGCAACAAAAAATGCGATAAATCTATACAACGAAATAAGATTACATTTATCTTTAGACTACAAAACACCCAATATGGTATATAAATTAACAGCGTAAATCAATTTTTAACCTGTAGCCATATTTCAGGACTAGACATTTAGAACATCATTATCTGTGGTCAGATAAAGTAAGTATTGTTAATACGCCTACGGCTTATTTGAACGGTAAGAAGCTCTCTGAGAAGTATACTATTGATGATTTAAACGCAATTTTGAGTATGAACCATTAAAGGCATATTTAAGCTGTGCTCAAAAGGCTATTATAAACAAAGAAACCCGCTTTTGGAGTTTACCAAAAGCGGGTTTAAAATGAATTATGAATATGTGATATCCGTGAACGAACTAATTTCTAGCCCGTGGCGAATCACCACTACATCATACCTGGCATTCCGCCGCCACCGCCCATAGGCGGCATTGCAGGAGCATCTTCTTTAATGTCCGTTAAAGCACATTCGGTAGTTAAGATCATACCGGAGACCGAAGCAGCGTTCTCTAATGCAACTCTAGTTACTTTCTTAGGATCTATAATACCGGCCTTCATCATTTCAACGTATTTTTCAGATTTGGCATCGTATCCGTAATCACCTTTTCCTTCAAGAATTTTAGCGATTACAACAGAGCCTTCACCACCCGCATTAGAAACAATGGTTCTTAACGGTGCTTCAATAGCGCGCGCAACAATCTGTAAACCTGTGGCTTCGTCTTCATTTTCTGTAGCGACTTTGGTCAAAACGGCTTTCGCTCTTACCAAGGCAACACCACCACCGGCAACGATACCTTCTTCTACAGCAGCTCTTGTTGCATGTAGCGCATCATCAACACGGTCTTTTTTCTCTTTCATTTCTACCTCGGAAGCAGCACCCACATAAAGAACTGCAACACCACCGGCCAACTTGGCTAAACGCTCTTGTAGTTTTTCCTTATCGTAATCAGATGTTGTTGTTTCAATCTGAGATTTAATTTGATTTACTCTCGTTTTGATATCTCTGGCAACACCACCACCATTTACTACGGTTGTATTGTCTTTGTCTATTTGTACCTTCTCACAAGTACCTAACATATCAATAGTGGTATTGTCTAAAGAGAACCCTCTTTCCTCAGAAATAACGGTACCACCTGTTAGGATAGCGATATCCTCTAACATTGCTTTTCTGCGATCACCAAAGCCTGGAGCTTTTACAGCGGCAATTTTTAGAGAACCTCTTAGTTTGTTAACTACCAAAGTAGCTAAGGCTTCACCATCAACATCTTCTGCGATAATCAAAAGCGGTTTTCCAGATTGCGCTACCGGCTCTAAAACTGGAAGCAAATCTTTCATGGAAGATATTTTCTTGTCGAATAACAAGATATACGGGCTTTCCAATTCCGCTACCATTTTTTCAGAGTCCGTAACGAAATAAGGAGAAAGGTAGCCTCTATCAAATTGCATACCTTCAACAACGTCTACATAAGTATCCGTTCCTTTAGCTTCTTCCACGGTAATGACACCCTCTTTACCAACCTTTCCAAAAGCCTGAGCTATTAAATCGCCAATGGCATCGTCATTGTTCGCAGAGATAGAAGCAACTTGCTTTATCTTTTCTGAAGAATCACCTACTTTTTTAGATTGTTTTGATAAATCGGTAACGATAGCCTCAACAGCTTTGTCTATACCTCTCTTTAAATCCATTGGATTAGCACCTGCTGCCACGTTCTTAAGTCCTTCCTTAACGATAGCCTGTGCTAAAACAGTTGCGGTAGTAGTACCATCACCTGCCAAATCGTTGGTTTTAGAAGCAACTTCTTTTACCATCTGTGCGCCCATATTCTCCAAAGCGTCCGCAAGCTCAATTTCTTTCGCTACCGTTACACCATCTTTGGTTACTTGTGGTGCACCAAAAGATTTGCTGATGATTACGTTTCTTCCTTTAGGTCCTAAAGTTACCTTCACTGCATTAGCCAATGCATCGACTCCTCTCTTGAGGCCATCTCTTGCGTCGATATCAAATTTTATGTCTTTTGCCATTTTGTGTTTTAGTTTTTAGCCTTTTGGCTGATTGCCTTGGGCTAGTATTTTAATTAGTGAATTAATTTGTAGTTGAGGCTATAGGCTAATAGCCAGAAGCCTAGATTTATTTTTAGATAATAGCCAAGATGTCGCTTTCGCGCATCATCAAGTAATCCGTGCCTTCTAATTTCAACTCCGTTCCAGCGTATTTTCCGTAAAGAACGGTATCTCCTACCTTGACCGTGACTTTTTCATCTTTTGTTCCAGGTCCAACAGCAACTACTTTACCTTTTTGTGGTTTTTCTTTTGCGGTGTCGGGAATGTAGATTCCTGAAGCCGTTTTGGTTTCAGCTGCCATAGGTTCTATAAGAACTCTGTCTGCCAGTGGTTTAATATTAACTTTAGCCATAATAGTATGAATTTATAATTGATTTTTTAGTTTGACGATTAATAGTCAGAAATTATGCCATTGCACAAAACCTGACATATTTAATGAAAAAATGCCAGCTTAGTGACAAGCTGGCATCTATATAATTCTATTGTACACTGTTTTATATACTATCCGTAGGAGTAGTATCGGGAGTTACTTCCGGTGTCACTTCTTCGGGTAAGGTTTCTGGAACAACCGTTTCAATATCGTCTCCTTGTAATAATTTAGAATCAGCGTCACCAAAATTACCTTTGAGTGCAATGTTAGATGCTAATATCAAAAGAACCAATAGCCCTGCAAGGGTCCATGTGCTTTTGTCCAAAAAGTCCCCTGTCTTTTTAACACCACCAACAACTTGGTTACCGCCACCACCAAAAGAGGAAGATAAGCCTCCACCTTTAGGGTTTTGCACCATAATTACCAAGACAAGCAAAAAGCAAACAATGATAATTAGAATCAGGAATATTGAAAATGTACTCATTATACTTAGCTATTTTCGCGTTTAATTTTTTCTACCGCTTTAATTCGGTCTGCAAAGAAACCACTTTTTTCCGGATATTTCAAACTTAAAATTTTGTAAGCTTGGATGGCATTTTTATACTTTTTCTGTTCTAAATAAACCCTGGCAAGCGTCTCTGTCATTAGTTCGTTCTTGTCTAATTTAGAAGAATTGGCAACAGCGGCTGACTGTGGAATATTGTCTTTGGGAACTATTTTAGGATTAGTGGCTATAAACGTATCTATTCTATCGAACTTACTTTGCTTTTCGTCTTTTTTCAAGACTTCTTCCTCAGTTTTCTCTTCCGGGAGTTCTTTGGCTGGTAATTCGTTTCTGACAATTGGTTTCTTTGCCGTTAATTGCAGCCATTCCGTAAACGAATACTTTTCTTTTTTGTCAAAGGGCAGCGGTTTTCCTATCTCTAAGGTATCAGCTTCGTTTTTAGGTTTCTCTTTCGCCTTAAAAAGTGCGGGGTCTAATATCTGCTCTGCATCGTTTTTGTCCTGAGGTAGCGGTTTATCGGCTGAGTCCTCGATAAGAGGTTTCTCTTCCTTCTTTAATACTTCTTCTGTAATAACCTGTTTGTTGAAAGTATCATCATGTAAGAAATCTTTGGAGGTTATAAAATCAAAAAGAACGTCTCTGTCCGTTGTGTAGGAAGCGGTAATCTTAAGTGCCTTGTTGTATTTGTAGCTATTAAGGTTTTTAAGTCCTTTTAAATGTAGTGCTCTGGCCGATTGAAAATAGGGGTACTCCTCTAAAATGTCTTCCAGCTGTTTTGTCTGCAACGGGTCAACTACCTTATTAGGGTGTTCCAAAAAATATGTGAAATCGGAGACTTTCATTTTAAAAGTTCAAGTGTCAAATCCAAATTAAAGTTAATCTATGCTCTTAAGGATTTGTAAAATTTATATTTCTTGATTTAATGGTTTACGTTTTTATTTACCAATCTGCAAGTGAAGCGTTGAAAATATCTTGGGTAATCCGTTCAAAAATAACTTCGTGTGCTTCGCTTTTCACTGCGGCAAGTTGTGCGTCCGCGGGGTAGTCAAAAAAGAAGGAAAAGCTTTGGTCAAAATCGGCATCTTCCTTGGTATTATTGTAAAATCTACATTTAACCCTAACGGACAACCTGTTCTGGGCGGCGGTCTGTTGGGCGGTAGCGGTCATGGGGGAAATTCTATATTCCGTTATTTCGCCTTCGTACAGTAAATCTGCATCTCCGTTGTTTACCAAATCCAGGCTTGTTTGGTTCAGGATACGGTCTTGAAGTGCCAAGGTAAAATCCCTATCCATTCCGGGTTCAAAGGTAGAGCCGGGACTTTGCGTAGCGTAATTTTGAAAGTAGTTTACCTGAAATGTAGTTGCTGTCCCCACATTACCACCTGTAAAATTATAGATGCCGCATCCGTTCAATAATAAGATGGATAGGTAAAGGGTGTAAATGGAAATTTGTTTTTTCATCGATACTATTTTGAAAACCCTTAAAGGTCGTACTGTTTTATCTTTCTGTACAAGGTGCGTTCGGAAATTCCGAGTTCGGAGGCGGCCGCTTTTCTTTTTCCCTTATTTCTATCAAGTGATTTCTTAATCAGTTCAATTTCTTTTTCCTGTAAAGATAGGGTTTCCTCTTCTTCGATTTCCTCCGCAAAATGATATTTGTCTTCTTGCGCTACGGGTGCATATGGCTTTTCAATTGCTGGTTCCGGTAATTGTAACACATTGAGTGAGGTTGTTTCTTGAGTCTCGATTTCTTCGTCCTCTTCCCCGTATATCTTGCGGATTAGATTTTCGTTTTCCTCTTGGACTTTTTGAGAATCGTTGTTCTTTAAAAGCTCCATGGTCAGTTTCTTCAGGTCGTTTAAGTCCCCCTTCATGTCAAAAAGAACCTTGTAAAGAATTTCTCGTTCGTTGCTAAAGTCGCTCTCTGACTTTGAACTGTTCACTACCGCGGGCAAATTATTCCCTTGACTGTTGGGCAAATAACTATGCAGTGTAGCGCCAGAAATTGCCCTGCCCTCCTCAAGGACGGAAATCTGTTCAGCTATGTTTCTGAGTTGTCTTATGTTTCCCGGCCACCTGTATTTAAGTAATAGTGCTACAGCGTTCTCGTCTAACCTAATAGTAGGCATTTTATACTTTTGGCCAAAGTCCGAAGCAAACTTTCTGAACAGCAAGTGAATATCTTCCTGTCTTTCACGCAAAGGCGGAATATTTATTTCCACAGTGCTCAGACGATAGTAAAGGTCTTCCCTGAACTTTTCTTTTTTTATGGCTTCGAACATGTTTACGTTGGTAGCGGCAACAATTCGTACATCGGTCTTTTGTACTTGCGAAGAACCTACCTTTAAAAATTCTCCGTTTTCTAATACACGTAGGAGTCTAACCTGGGTTGTAAGTGGTAGTTCGCCTACCTCATCTAGAAAAATAGTACCTCCGTCAGCGACTTCAAAATAACCGCTTCTTGTCTGGGTAGCTCCTGTAAAGGCCCCTTTTTCGTGCCCAAAAAGTTCACTATCAATCGTTCCTTCCGGTATGGCGCCACAGTTTACCGCAATATATTTTGCATGCTTTCTATGTGAAAGGGAGTGTATGATCTTAGGAATGGATTCCTTTCCTACACCACTTTCCCCGGTAACTAGAACTGAAATGTCCGTTGGCGCTACTTGTATGGCTTTTTCCAAAGCCCTATTCAGCTTTGGGTCTTGGCCAATAATCTCAAACCGTTGTTTTATGCTTTGTATACTCTCCATTTATTAGTCTATTAGAGTCATGGGTATTCCTCTTAATTATTATCGGAATATCCTACTGCTTCTCCAATCAGGGTTGCCGACGTACAATCGTTAATCTTTATATTCACAAAATCGCCCACCTTGTAATTTTCCTTTGGAAAAACTACCACCGTGCTTTGGGAATTTCTTCCCATCCATTCGTTTTCGGATTTTTTTGAAGTACCTTCAATGAGGACTTCCTGTATCTTTCCGAGATGTTTTTCCGTTCTAAACCTGCAATGTTCCCGTTGTAGGGCAATAATCTCGGATAGCCTCCTTTTCTTGACCGGGGCAGGGACATCGTCTTCCATCTTTCTTCCCGCCATGGTGCCGGGTCTTTCAGAATAGGCGTACATATAACCGAAATCGTACTTTACATAATCCAAAGCCTTTAAAGTGTCTTCGTGGTCTTCCTCCGTCTCCGTAGGAAATCCAACTATGATATCTTGCGATATACTGCAGTCTGGTATGATTTTTCTGATATTGTCTACCAGTTCAAAGTATTCTTCGATAGTATGAAGCCGGTTCATTTCTTTTAGAATACGATTACTGCCACTTTGTACGGGCAAATGCACGTGATTACAAATGTTATCAAATTTTGCCATGGTTTCAATAACGTCCAAAGTCATGTCCTGTGGGTTGGATGTTGAGAAACGAATACGCATTTTAGGATGCGCTTGCGCTACCATTTCCAATAATCTAGCAAATCTTACCGCTGTGGCTTTCTGCATCTCGGTTGCCTTTTCAAAACCTTTTTTGAGTCCTCCGCCGTACCACAAATAACTATCCACATTTTGACCAAGAAGGGTAATTTCCTTGAAGCCTTTATCCCATAATGTTGCAATTTCTGCAAGAATGGATTGTGGGTCGCGACTACGCTCCCTTCCTCTAGTAAACGGAACAACACAAAAGGTACACATGTTATCACATCCTCTTGTAATGGATACGAAAGCAGTAACACCGTTTGAATTTAAACGAACGGGCGCGATATCTCCATAGGTTTCGTCCTTGGAAAGGATAACATTTACAGCGTCCCGGCCAGAATCAACTTCCTTGATCAGATTGGGAAGGTCTTTGTAGGCGTCCGGCCCCACCACCATGTCCACTATTTTTTCCTCATCCAGCAATTTATCCTTCAAGCGTTCTGCCATACAGCCCAGAACACCCACTTTTAAATGGGGGCGTAATTTTTTTGCGGCATTATATTCCGTTAATCGCTTTCTTATGGTCTGTTCTGCCTTATCCCTTATAGAGCAGGTGTTTACCAAAACCAAATCTGCATCGGCAAGGGTTTGGGTAGTATTGAAGCCTTCTTTTGCCAAGATGGATGCAACAATTTCACTGTCGGAAAAATTCATCGCACAGCCATAACTTTCAATAAAAAGTTTACGGCCGTTCTGTACCGAATTTTCAAGCTTTAATGTTGTACCCTGTTTTGTTTCATCTATTGTCTTCTCCATATATGCCGAACTTCTTCTACGTCCCCGTGATTTCAAATGTGTCGTTTAGACGTAGCGGGTAACAAAGATAATACTATATTCAAAAATGTGACAAGTTGGCAGTTTATTTAGTGTAATTTTAAGCTTTGAACTAAGATGCTTAAATTTATTTAAATTAAAGTACCAACATGAGTTTAGAGACCTTAGACCAAAAAATAACAGAAAAGTCACCCTTGGAATTTGGGTTAATATTTAGTGAATCCGTAGCACTATTTAAAAAAGTATGGCTTCAAGGTTTTATTACACTTTTGTTAACGCTGGTCACCATTCTGCCATTTTATATCATGATCTATATTCCTATGATCGCCGCAGGGATTACTGACCCGGATATGTTACGCAACGAAGAAATGCCCCCGATGGTGGTTGTGGCCATGGTGCTACTAATGCCTGTTTTTTTGCTTGGGGTAATGACTTTTGGTATAGCGCTAAATGCTGCATTTCTTAGGATATGTAGGCAGAAGGATAATAATGAAGTAGTGAGTGAAGATTACTTCTATTTTTTCAAGGATGGGCGTTTGGGGAAAATCGTAATAGTAGCCCTTATAATGCTTGGGTTAAGTTTGTTGGGCAGTCTCTTATGTGGTTTGGGCATTTTATATGTAATAGTGCCTATGTCGCTGTTCCCCGCCTTTTTGGCCTTTAATGAAGAGCTTAACGCCATGGATACTGTAAAAGCTAGTTTTACTTTAGGAAATAAAAACTGGCTCGTTATTTTTGGTCTTCTCATTGTTATGGGTATCGTTGCAGAATTAGGCATTATCCTCTGTTGCGTGGGAGTGCTATTTACTGCCATGCTTTCTAAAATACCAACGTATTATATATATAAGTATGGTGTTGGCTTCGATTCATTAAACGAATAATTTTACCATGGAAATCTACGCAACTAAAAGGCGATTGCCACGTCTTAAAGGTATAACCCAATAAATAGTGTAAAATGAGAAAGAAAGCTTTTTTACTGGTTTTGGTTGCTGTTGGTTTTCTGGTTTCCTGTGACAACGGGGATACCTACGAGGATTATCAAGTAGCTAGACCACTTACCATGGATGTGGCACAATTCAAGGCACAAGCCGTTTCTGTAACGGAACCCGAACCGATTATTTCTTCTGGAAAAATATACACGTACAGAAGTTACATTTTTGTAAACGATGTAAATCGTGGTTTTCATGTCATTGATAATAGTAATCCCACGGCTCCGGAGCGTATTGCATTTATCAAGTTAGAAGGAAATTATGATATTTCAGTGAAGGACGACAAGTTGTATGCCGATAGTTATGGAGACCTTGTGATTTTTGATATAGCTAATATTAATGACATTAAAGTTTCCAATCGTATTGTAAATGCGATTTACGAAAATGGGGGTATCTGGGCAACGGACCTTGAATATCCTACTGCAGACTTTTATGATTATGGCAATTATGACTATCAAAAGGATGCGATAGTGGGTTGGACGGTTACAACGGAAAGAAGATTGGTTTCTGAATATGAAAGCAGATATGGAGGGCGCTATTATGAGGATTCTTCTTTGGCCAACACCACGTCTTCCGATAGTGGACCTGGAAGGTCTGTAGGGCAAGGAGGTTCCTTGGCCAGATTCAAGATAGTTGGTGATTATCTGTATGTGGTAGATTATAGTAATATCAATATTTTCGACATTAGCGATGTAGCCAATCCGGAAACACTTGAGGATGTGCAGGTCGCTTGGGATATCGAAACAATTTTTAATCAAGGAGATGTGCTTTTCATTGGAGGTAGACAGGGCATGTATATCTATGATATTACAGAGCCACAAAAACCTACTTTTATTTCAGAATTTCGACATGGCACGGCATGCGACCCGGTGGTCGTAGATGGAGATTATGCTTATGTAACTTTAAAAGGAGGGAACTTTTGCGGAAATGCGGACAGTGGTTTGTACGTGGTAGATGTTTCTGATTTGGCAAATCCAGAATTAAAGGTAATATATCCAATGAGCGGTCCCAACGGTCTAGGAATTAAAGGGGATAGGCTTTTTGTATGTGATGGGGAAGCAGGGCTAAAAGTTTTTGACAAAAGTGATGCACCAAACGTAACCGAGATAGATCATTTTGAAGATATTTTCGCCTATGATGTTATTCCTTTGGATGGTTCCTTGTTGATGATCGGTGAGCAAACATTATATCAGTATGACTATGTGGAAAATAATATAGAACTAATTAGCACTTTTGAGCTGAATTAGAGATAGAACATCAAAAAAAGGCCGCTACGAAGCGGCCTTTTTTTGTCAATTCTGTTGTTTATTTGAGGGAAATCATCTTGATTTTATTTTCTGTGACCTTCTCGTTTATTGTGGTGATATAAGTATCCAGCAATTCATTTAAGTCATTGATTTCCGTATTTAACTCCCTTGTTACTTCAGCAAAGAAAGCCAAGGATTGATCGGTAGGCGGATAGTCTCCACGTTGAGAGTCCGCAAGTAAAAACGCCAATCTATTGTTTATGCGGATTCCATAGTTCAGAGGATCTTGTCTGCTTTGGTTTTTGGTCATATGAATGTTGTTCTCAATTACGGTCATCTTCGTTTCAAACTCGCTAAGCAGATTTTTAAGGTCTTCGTTGCCAATTGCTTTCTTGTTCAAGTAGTTTAAGTCTTCCTTTACCGCACGGATTGTGGTTATGGCGTCATTAGCCCTTGAAACTTCATTTCTGACAGCTATTAAAAAGTCGAACTGTTTTTTGTAGTCCGATGCTGAATTCGATAGCCTAGGGTCTTTTACAATGGTAAACGTTTCTTCTGAAGTTGATCCGTTATAGTTGAGCCTTACTTTATACGGGCCAGGTACGGCTTTTGGACCTCTATTCGGGGAAGAATAAAAGACCATACCTTTAAAGGTTTTGTAACCGGGATAGCGCATATTCCAGATAAGTCTATTCCCTCCGCTTTTCACTTCTAGGGATTTGGTTGATGCAGGATTTAACTTGTCCTGCTTTGCGTGATTTGAAAATGATTGAATTAACGATCCATCCATCTCCAAAATATCAATCGTAATGGTATCCGTCTTTTTACTGTCTTTAACATAGTAGTTGATAATGGCACCATCTGGATGATTCTGGCCTTCCAGTTTGGTATTTGATGGTCCCCATCCCTGCGATTGTTGCATTCTGTAAGCAGTGTCTGGCTTGTACAAGTGAAAATCATTTATAGCCATTTCTTTTGAAAGCTGATGTAATGGGGTTAAATCATCGATCATCCAAAAACTTCTACCATGGGTGGCCGCAATTAAATCATTGTCTCGAACATGAAGATCTCTGATAGCCGTTACAGGTAAGTTTAATTGAAAGGAATTCCAGTTTAAGCCATCGTCAAAAGAGACATACATACCCCATTCCGTACCTGCGTATAAAAGACCTTTTTTGGTTTTGTCCGATCTAATTGCTCTTGTGTAATGATTACTTTTAATACCATTGGTAATCACCTTCCAGGTTTTGCCATAATCAGATGTTTTATAGAGGTATGGTGTATAATCGCCAAACTTATAGGACGTTGCTGCGACATATGCCGTGCCTTTTGAAAAAGGGCTTGGGTCTATACAATTGATCATATTTAGTTTTGGGCTCATTCCAACAGGAGGTGTAATATTTTCCCAAGTTGCGCCATTATCTTTGGTTATATGTATAAGTCCGTCATCACTACCTACCCAAATGACTCCTTCTTCCAAAGGTGATTCATTAATAGCGAATAGGTTGGAATAGAATTCTGCTCCTGTATTATCTTGTGTAATGGGTCCACCCGAAGATTTTATCGTTTCGGGAAGGCCTCTTGTAAGGTCTGGCGAGATGGTTTTCCAAGATTGTCCTTCGTTTGTGGTTTCATGTAAAAAATTAGACCCTACGAAAAGTCTATTGGGGTCATGTATGCTGAACTTAACGGGAAAGTTCCAGTTAAAACGGTATTTCATAACTTCTGCTCCGGACCCCGCCGGATTATCTGGCCATACGTTAATGGACCTGGTTTGGTCCACACTATGGTCTTGTCTCATCATATAGCCTTTGTAAGTTCCCCCATAAACAATTTCGTTGTTTTCTGGATCCGGCGCAAGGTGCGCACTCTCACCTCCGGCTGTGGGTTCCCAATCACCCTCTCCAATAGTGGAACCGGAAACCCGATGCGCTATACGCACGGTACTATTGTCCTGTTGCGCACCATAAATACGATATGGGAAAGAGTTGTCCGTGGTGACCCTGTAAAACTGAGCTGTTGGTTGGTTGTGATAGGTGGTCCAGTTATCTCCCCCGTCATTAGATATCTGAGCGCCCCCATCGTCTGCAATAACCATACGATTATTATTATTAGGGTCTATCCATAAATCGTGATGGTCTCCATGTGGAGCATTTTTTAAAGTAAATGTTTTTCCTCCGTCCGTAGATACCCCATAACTAACGTTCATGACATAGACCTTGTCCTTATTCTGCGTATCCGCGTAGATACGGCTATAGTACCAAGCGCGTTGGCGCAGTGCTCTATTTTCATTGATTTTCTCCCATGTTTTTCCTGCGTCATCAGATCTGTATAATCCACCTTCCTCTGCTTCAATAATAGCCCAAACTCTATCCGAGTCTAAAGGAGACACTGTTATCCCTACAATTCCCCATGGCCCTTCTGGAAGGCCTTCAAACTTTGATATATCTGTCCATGAATCTCCGCTGTCCGTACTTTTGTATATTTTGCTATCAGGTCCGCCACTATCCATCCGGTAGCCGTTACGTTTCATTTCCCAAGTGGCGGCGTAAAGTATTCTTGGATTGTTGGGGTCAAGGACTAAGTCTCCCGCACCTGCTTTTTCACTTTCGAATAGTATTTTTTCCCAGTTGTTTCCGCCATCAATACTGCGAAAAACGCCACGCTCGTTATTGGGTTTCCATAAATTACCAATTGCAGCCACATAAACAATGTCTGGGTTTGTGGGGTGAATCCTAATACGGGAGATGTGTTCGGTGCCTTTGAGACCAATGAAGGTCCAGCTTTCTCCGGCGTCAACACTTTTCCACACCCCATTTCCTGAAGAAACATTACCTCTTAAAGTCTGCTCTCCTTCTCCTACATATATTACATTGGGGTCGGACTCCGCGACGGCCACAGCCCCTATAGAGCCACCAAAATACCCATCGGAAATACAGCTCCAAGTGCTACCGGCATCCGTAGTTTTCCAAACACCGCCACCTGCAGTACCCATATAATATAGGTTTGGGTCATTTGGCACACCTGTAGCGGTACCTGCTCTACCTCCCCTAAACGGTCCTACCAAACGCCATTCGATACCATTATATAAAGATTCATCGAAGACCAAGGTATTGGAGGTTTTCTTATTTCGTTGTGCATTTAATGGTATTGCCGTTAAGACAAGTATGCTCAGTGTTAGATACGTGATAGTTTTTTTCATTTTGTAAAATCTAGTGTGCTTTAAAAATAAGGATATTATATGCTTTTTGCTCGGTATAACAGTAAATTTCACTTTTCGGTTATAAGGTCAATTCAGGAGTTATTTAATTTTAAATATGACGCCATATCATAAGGTCATAGCAGGAAATTAAAAAATTCAACTACTTTTGTTGCTCAAAATATACTACTGCATGGCTAAGAATTTGGTAATTGTTGAGTCTCCCGCGAAAGCGAAGACTATTGAAAAGTTCCTTGGAAAAGACTTTAAGGTGGAATCTAGCTTTGGTCATATTGCAGATTTACCGTCGAAGGAATTGGGTGTAGATGTGGACAATGATTTTGAGCCGAAGTATATTGTGGACAAGGACAAAAAAGCCTTGGTCAAAAAATTAAAGGATTTAGCAAAGAAAGCCGAAGTTATATGGCTAGCGAGTGATGAGGACCGCGAAGGGGAGGCTATATCTTGGCATCTGGCGGAAGAGCTTGGTCTGGATAAAAAGAAGACCAAACGAATAGTCTTTAACTCTGTAACCAAAGCAGCAATCCAGAAAGCTATTGAGAATCCAAGAGAGATAAACTATAACTTGGTAAATGCGCAACAGGCCCGTAGGGTGTTGGACCGTTTGGTAGGATACCAGTTATCTCCCGTATTGTGGAAAAAAATAAAGCCCGGACTATCTGCGGGTAGAGTTCAATCTGTTGCAGTAAGACTTATTG
Source organism: Maribacter sp. 4U21 (assembly GCF_002742365.1). Taxonomy (NCBI): domain Bacteria; kingdom Pseudomonadati; phylum Bacteroidota; class Flavobacteriia; order Flavobacteriales; family Flavobacteriaceae; genus Maribacter; species Maribacter sp. 4U21. Next base: position 29,650 of record NZ_MDGN01000012.1, on the reverse strand, counting down.
TTGAGCGAGAAAGAAGTATCGAAGCTTTTACACCAGAAGCTTCCTTTAGAATAGCGGCAGAATTTAAAACAAGCTCTGGAAGTAGTTTTTCGGCCAAATTGGGTAAGACATTCGCTTCCAAAGAAGAAGCACAAACGTTTTTGGAAAAGAATATTGGTGCTGATTTTTCTGTAAGTAAACTAGATAAGAAACCAGCTAAAAAATCACCCTCCGCACCTTTTACCACATCAACGTTGCAACAAGAGGCCTCGCGAAAACTATACTTTTCCGTAGGAAGAACAATGCAGGTAGCGCAGCGTTTATATGAGGCCGGACTCATTACCTATATGAGAACCGATAGTGTGAACCTCTCTAAGGAAGCGGTGAACGGTGCCAAAGATGCTATCGTAAAAAACTATGGGGAAAAATATAGTAAGGTCAGAAGCTTCACTGGAAAATCAAAAGGAGCTCAGGAGGCACATGAAGCGGTGAGACCTACCAATTTAGAGAATCAATCCCCTTCCTTAGAACGGGACCAATCTAAATTATACGACCTTATCTGGAAAAGAACTATTGCTTCTCAGATGAGTGATGCCGAATTGGAACGTACCAATGTGAAGATAAAGGCAAGCAAGCATCCGGAGGAATTTACGGCTAACGGAGAGGTTATAAAGTTTGATGGTTTCCTAAAAGTGTATATGGAAGGTGTTGATGAGGAAGACCTTGCTGAAGAGCAGGAGGGAATGTTGCCGGCAATGAAAGTTGGGGAGGCCTTGCAAAACATATTCATTTCCGCGACAGAAAGATTTTCTAGGGCACCCTATCGCTTTACCGAAGCATCCTTGGTAAAGAAGCTAGAAGAATTAGGTATAGGAAGACCATCTACGTATGCTCCCACCATTTCTACTATTCTCAACAGAGGCTATGTTGAGAAAGGAACTATAGAAGGTAAGGAACGGAAATACGTACAATTACTATTGGAGTCCGATAACATTAAAGTCAAAAATCTTTCAGAAAACGTAGGGTCGGATAAGGGTAAGATGGTGCCAACGGACATCGGTATGATCGTAACGGATTTCTTGGTGGCCAATTTCGCCAATATCTTGGATTACAATTTTACGGCACAGGTAGAGGAAGATTTTGATGAGATTGCTTCAGGCGAAGAGGACTGGAAAAAAATGATGAAAAGCTTCTATAAAGATTTTCATCCTAATGTGTTGGATGTAGAGGAAAATGCGGATCGTGCCAGCGGCGAGCGTATTCTTGGGAAAGACCCTAAGACAGGAAAACAGGTTTCCGTACGTTTGGGGAGATTTGGTCCTATGGTACAAGTGGGTACCGTAGACGATGAGGAGAAGCCCACTTTTGCAAGTTTGCTGCCAGACCAATCATTGAATACGATTACCTATGAAGAAGCAATGGACCTTTTTAAACTGCCACGAAAATTGGGGGTTTATGAAGGAGAAGAGGTAGAAGCCAACGTTGGGCGTTTTGGTCCTTATGTAAAATTTGGCAAGAAGTTTATTTCCATGGAGAAAAGTGATGATCCCATGGAAATCGATATGGACCGTGCAATAGAGTTAATTGTAGCAAAACAAAAGGCAGATGCTCCAATAGCGCAGTATGAGGGTAAGGACGTGCAAAAAGGTACAGGTCGTTTTGGTCCTTTTATTAAATGGGACGGAATGTTCATTAACGTTAATAAGAAGTACGATTTTGATAATCTGTCCTACGATGATATTGTAGAGTTGATTGAAGTGAAAAAGCAAAAAGAGATTGATAAAGTTGTACAGAACTGGGAAGAAGAAGGTATTCGTATAGAGAAGGCAAGATGGGGCAGGCACAATATTATTAAAGGAAAAATTAAGGTGGAGCTTGCAAAAACAGTCGATGCTACCAAAATGACATTGAAAGAAGCATCCGCATTAATAGAAAAAAAGACCCCGAAAAAAAAGGCGAAAGCTAAACCAAAGGCAAAAGCGAAAAAGAAGTAGGTAGGTAGTAGTACTATGCAGAAAGTAGATAACAATCGGAAAATAGTAATAGGTAAAAAGAGGATAAGTTTATTTGTGAGTTTAGCACTATTCTCCTTAAACCTTAAACCTTAAACCTTAAACCTCATAATGGCCTTTGATTTTTTAGTTCCTGTAGCAGATAAAGTTTTGGCGCATTGCGAATTGTTACCCCCGCAGGCAATAGGAAGAAATACCCATATACATACTGTTAAAGATGGCTTGCCGGTACTGGCCAATGCTACCGTAGCTATTTTAGGCGTTAGGGAGTCTAGGAACGCATTTGAGAAAAAACTGGAAAAATTAGATGTGTCCGGCATTAGGATGCAGTTCTATAAACTACTACTTGGAAACTGGAACGCCACTTTGGTAGATCTTGGAGATATAGAGGAAGGAGAATCCGTTGAGGATACGTATTTTGTAGTTAAGGAAATAGTAGCGGAACTGTTAGAAGAAAATGTAATTCCTATTATCCTTGGTGCCACACAGGATATCTGTTACCCAGCCTATAGAGCTTTTGACGGAATCAAGGATATGATCAACCTTGTGGCCGTGGATAGCCGTTTTGATTTTGGAATAGAGGACGAGTTAATATCTTCGCATTCCTACATGAGTAAGATTATTACGGACAAGCCCAATAATCTCTTCAATTTTTCCAATATTGGCTACCAAAGCTATTTTAATGCTCAGGAGGAGGTAGATTTAATGGAACGTTTGTTTTTTGATGCCTACAGGTTAGGAGATATAGCAAACAATCTTTCTCTTGCGGAACCAGTACTTAGAAATGCCCATATGGTAGGCATTGATGTCAGGGCCATAAAAGCTAGTGAAATAAGTCTGTCGGCCAATTTTTCTCCCAATGGTTTCACTGGTCGGGAGATTTGTGCTATATCCAGATATGCCGGTATCAGTGACAAAGTTTCCCTGTTCGGCATATATGAAATGGAGAATAATGTACAGTCCCAACAACTTATTGCACAGATTATTTGGTATTTCATAGAAGGAACGACCTATAGAATAAAAGAATCTCCGTATTCTAAAACAGATGACTTTACCAAGTACACCGTGCCTACAGATGCGGAAGAGCTTGTTTTCTTCAAAAGTCACTTAACAGAAAGATGGTGGGTAGAAGTACCATCTATTTTTACTTCACATACTAAAGCAAATACACCTGCGTTATTACCATGCACCGAAGAGGATTATTTAGATGCATGTGATCAGAACATTCCTGAGAGGTGGTTTAAAGCTTACAAAAAAGGCTTTAACTAAATAAAAATATTTTATTAAGGAATATAGCTTTAGTACAATAATTTATTCAAAATGTAGTTTTAGAAGTTAGAATAAACAATTGTATTTGCAGTTATAACCAAAATCGAAATTTAACCTAAAGTATGAAGAAGCTATTGTTGTCATCTATAGCGTTTGTTTTTTTGCTCACGAGTTGTGGGTCCAAAACAAAAGGAGAGCTAGTCGGAGTCCAAGGAAAAAAATGGTATCCGGAAAAACCATATGGAATGGAACTTATCCCAAGAGGTTCTTATATCATGGGTAAAAGTGAAGAAGACCAAGCTAAGGTTTTGAACGCTCCAACAAAAACAGTAACGGTACGTTCTTTTTACATGGACGATACCGAAATAACCAACAGCGAGTACAGGCAGTTCGTAGAATGGGTAAAAGATTCCATTACAAGAACGAGATTGGCCATTTTGGCCGATGAGCTTGGTATTGGCCCGGACGAAGGTGGTATTGGCGATTTTGCATTTAAAGATGCGGATACGACCAAATCATCTGTTTACGACAAGTACATGTTGGATAATTACTCTGGTATGGGCGAGACCGGATACGAGGGAAGAGCTTTAAATAAGGATGAAAATCTTATTTGGGATACTTCTGATTATCCAGACGAATATTATGCTGAGGTAATGGATTCGTTATATATTCCGGAAGAGGAGTCCTACAATGGGCAACGAAGCATCGATGTTACCAAACTTAAATATAAATACAGTTGGATGGATATCCAAGCAGCTGCTAGAGCATCCACTAAAGGAAACAAAAGTAGAAAAGACTTTATCCGTACGGAGGAATTGGAAATATATCCAGATACAACAGTGTGGATCAGGGATTTCGAATATTCTTACAACGAACCAATGCACAACGATTATTTCTGGCATGATGCTTACAGCGAATATCCCGTAGTGGGAATATCCTGGGAGCAAGCTAAGGCGTTCTGTAATTGGAGAACAAAGTTCAAGAATGATGATCAGAAGAGTAAGGGAAAGCAGTTCGTAAATCAATTTAGATTGCCAACTGAGGCAGAATGGGAATATGCCGCCAGAGGTGGTATCGAAGGTGGTACTTACCCGTGGGGTGGACCTTATGTAATTTCTGATACAGGTTGTTTCATGGCGAACTTTAAACCACAACGCGGGGATTATGCAGCGGATGCAGCGCTTTATACGGTGGAAGCCAAATCCTATGAACCAAACGACTTTAACCTTTACAATATGGCCGGAAACGTTTCTGAGTGGACAAACTCAAGTTACGACCCTAGTGCATACGACTATGTTTCAACCATGAACCCTAACGGTGGTGATCAGAGTAATACTCGTAAAGTGATTAGAGGCGGTTCTTGGAAAGATATAGCATACTTTCTACAAGTAAGTACAAGGGACTATGAGTATTCGGATTCAGCAAGAAGTTATATCGGTTTTAGAACAGTACAGGACTATATGGGTGAAGAAGATTCAACCCAATAAATAATCATATGATAGTAAACAAGTTAATTTTCAACACAAATTTCAAATCAATTTTTTAACCAAATCTTTAGTATTAAATCTTAAATTAAAATTAAATCATGGCACAGTCAAAATCAACAAAGAAATTATTTAACATGGCCTATGGCCTTGGAGCATCTGTAGTAATTATTGGTGCATTATTTAAAATCCTTCACTGGGAATTTGGACCCTTAACAGGTGGTCTTTTATTAGCGGTAGGTCTTATAACGGAGGCCCTTATTTTCGCTATTAGTGCATTTGAGCCTGTAGACGATGAGTACGATTGGTCTTTAGTATACCCAGAATTACAAGGTGGTGCTTCCACTGGCAAGAAGAGCAACGAAGCTGCTGAAATTAAAGAAGCAGAGGCATCTTTATCCGCTAAATTGGATAACATGTTAAAAGAAGCTGGTGTAGACGCTAACCTTATGGAAAGTCTTGGTTCTAGTATCAAGAATTTTGAAGGTGCGGCTAAAGGAATTGCTCCTACTGTAGATGCAATGGAATCAACTAAGAAGTATTCTGAAGAAATGGTACACGCTGCCGCTCAGATGGAATCTTTGAACAGCCTTTACAAAGTACAATTAGAAAGTGCTAGCAAACAAGCTTCCGTTAATGAAGAAGTTGTGCAAAATGCAAGTGCACTTAAAGATCAGATGGCCTCCTTATCTACCAACCTTTCTTCTTTGAATGGTGTTTACGGTGGAATGTTATCTGCAATGAGCAAAAACTAAAATTGGATTTTAACCAAACCCAAATTATTAATTAAAATCTAATTTAGAAACCATGGCAGGAGGAAAAGCAACACCACGTCAGAAGATGATCAACCTTATGTATTTGATCTTCATCGCGATGTTGGCATTAAATATGAGTAAAGAAGTGCTAGCGGCATTCGGTATTATGAACGAAAAGCTAGAGACTTCTAACGAACAGACAACAGCAAGTAACAATGCGTTCTTGGAAAGTCTTGGAACTAAGGCATCTGAAGATGCGGCAAAGTATGACAAGCTGTATCAAAATGCACAGAAGATAAAAGCAATGTCCCAAGAGTATTATGACTATTTGGAAGGCCTTAAGACTGGCATGACAGAAGGGTTGGAAGATGCTACGGACTACGCTCGTATGGATAATTCAGATTACTTGGATCAAACACTTTTTCAAGGAGATAACTTATCCGAGGAAGGTAAAAAGTTCATGAGTAGCTTAACAGGTTACCGCGATCAAGTAGCTGCAATAGTACCACCAGCACTGAAGCAATCCGTTATTGATCGTTTCCAGACAGGAGATGAGAACGGTAAGGTAGAAAAGAGAGACGGTACAAAGCAAGATTGGATCAACTATCACTACGAGGGTTATCCTCTAGTTGCATCTTTGGCTAAATTAACAGCACTTCAATCCGATGTTAAGATTACTGAAGAAGCTGCTTTAAAATCGATGTTGGCCGGTGAGTTAACAGAGCAGGTTTCTTTAAAGAATTTTGCTACATCACTTTTCGCAAGCAAGTCCGCTTATTACACAGGAGAAAAGTATGATGGAAAGATTATTATCAGTAAGACTGATAATTCTTCTACTCCGGTAAGAGCTGAGTTAACTTTGGACGGCAGAAAACTTTCTGAAGGAAAAGACTACAAGTTAGAAGCTGGTGGTGTTAAAATGTTAATAGGTTCTGGTGCTGCTGGCGACCACGAAGTTGCAGGTACCTTGTACTTTAAGCAAGACGGAAACGAAATAGAAGTTCCTGTAAAGAACTCCTTTGCAACGATTTCTAAGCCAAACGCTGCATTGATAGCTGCCGATAAGATGAACGTTGTTTATCGTGGTGTAGCTAACCCAATGTCTATATCTATACCTGGTATTCCTAATAACAAAGTAAGGGCTTCTGCTCCTGGACTTAAAGGTGTAGGTGGTAGTAAGTACGTTATGAATCCTGGTAAAGGAAGGTCTGTTACCATAGTTGCTTCCGGTACGTTGCCAGACGGTCAGGCAATATCTTCAAAATCTGAATTTAGGATTAAGGATATTCCAAGACCAGAAGGTACGGTAAGCAAACAGTCTGGTAGTATTAAACTACCAAGAAGAAACATAGAGATTGGTACGATCGGTGCGCAATTATATGATTTTGACTTTGATTTGAACTTAGCTGTAAGCGGATTTAAATTTAAAGTTCCTGGTCAACCAACGATTAGCGTTAACGGTAATAAGTTGGATTCTAGAGCAAAATCGGCACTTAAGCGTGCTAAAAGAGGTGATGTGGTTCAGATATTTGATGTGAACGCCTATATCACCAACAACAAAAGTTACAAGTTGAAGAAAGTATCTCCAGTAATTATAGAGGTAACTAATTAATACGAATTGAAGGATACCGAGCAGCTATGTCTGCTCGGTTAATTTTAAAGTGAAACAAACATGAATTGGAAAAATGTTTTAATAGTGGGAGCAGTAGTTTTATTACCTGCTTCTATAATGGCCCAAGCGAATATCTTGAACGCTAAAAAACCACAGGATGTCGGTGTAAGAACCGATGCTCAAAAGGAGGTAGACAATGATGCTCCTTTAGCCTATGGCTATGTGGATGACAGGGATATTCTTTGGTCTAAAACCCTATGGGAAACTATAGATTTGGATGAGCGTGTGAATTTTCCGCTATACTATCCAACGGATACTATTGATATAGGTTCTGACAGAAGATCTTTATATCATGTGTTGATGAAGAATATCAAAAATGGAAAGTTAGATGCTTATGCGGATTCTTATTTTACCGAAAAGAGAAATTTCGGTGATTTGACCGCAGCACTGTCCAAAACGGATACTTTGGATTTTGGATACGAACAAATGAACGCCGGTGAGGCTGTTTCTGAGGAGTTTATTGCTCGTAGGGACATCACTGCTGCTGAAATTGAAGAGTACCGTATCAAAGGTATTTGGTATTTTGACAAGCGCCAAGGCGAACTAAAGTATCGTTTGTTGGGTATTGCACCAGTTGCGCCAGATGTCAACTTTATCGATCAGGAAAATCCTGATAAAGTAGAATTGTTCTGGGTATGGTACCCTGATGCGCGTGAAGTATTGCACGAGGCCAAAGTATTTAACCAGCGTAATTCTGCACAACCCATATCTTTTGATATGTTGTTGAATGCAAGAAGGTTCAATGCTGTCATCTACAAAGAAGATAATGTGCATGGTGACCGTGAGGTTAAAGATTATATTGCCGACAATGCCTTGTTTCAATTGTTAGAAGCAAAACGCATCAAAGAGGTTATCCGAGACAGGGAGCAAGATATGTGGGCATATTAAGTAAAGAAATTCCAATTCAAGAATAGTTAAAAGCTTCGGTACATGTATCGAAGCTTTTTTTGTTATTAGCTACCTTTGTAGCATGTTAGATTACATTGTCGTAGGACTGGGCTTGGCCGGAATATCATTCTGCGAAACACTAAAAAAGAATTCTAAAACTTTTATTTGTTATAATGACAACTCTCAACAGGCTTCCCTTGTTGCGGGTGGCCTATATAATCCCGTTATTCTAAAAAGATTCACTCTTTCTTGGAAGGTAACGGAACAACTTGAAATTGCAAATAGGTTTTATAGGGAGATAGAAGAAAATCTGGATATTAGCTTTGACCAAGAGCTTCCTGTCTTGAGAAGGTTTCACGGTACTGAAGAGCAAAATCTCTGGTTTGAAGCTGCGGATAAAGAAAACTTAAAACCCTACCTGTCATTGACCTTGGTTCCTAACGAGAATACTTCAATAAACGCTCCGTTAGGCTACGGTCGTGTCTTACGAACGGGTAGAATAGATACCAAAACCTTCATTGAAGGTTATACCAAATATCTTTTAAATAAAGACCTTATAAAAAAGGAATCGTTTCTTCACCAAGAGTTAGTGTTCAAAGATGGTTATGTAGCCTACAAGGGCTTCAAAGCAAAGTATATTGTTTTTGCAGAAGGATATGGTCTGGCAAAAAATCCATTTTTTAATACACTGCCGCTACAAGGGTCAAAAGGAGAATATTTGATCATTAAATCAAAGGAGCTCAAGGAAACGAGCGCCATTAAGTCATCAATATTTATTATACCCTTGGGTAGTGACCTTTATAAGGTAGGAGCAAATTACAACAGAGCGGATAAGTCCAATGACCCCACAGATATTACTAAAAAGGAACTTGTAGAAAAGTTGGAAAAAGTGTTGACCTGTGATTATCAAATAGTGGGGCATGTAGCAGGAGTTAGGCCTACGGTAAAAGATAGGAGACCATTGGTGGGGAGACACCCATTGCATCCGAGATTACATATCTTGAACGGTTTTGGTTCTCACGGAATTTTAATAGGACCTTGGGCGGCAACGGGGCTCTATGAATATATAGAAAACGGAACGCCGTTAAACAAGGAGATGGATATTCAGCGATTTCACTAAGACGTTTTACGCTTCGGCAGCGTCTACGGCCGTTGGGTCATATTTCATAAATATATTGATCCATATATTTCTCGATAGTCTAGTAATTACGGGCATGAAAACAACCAATGTGGCTACGATGGCAATAAAGGTATTAATTAACGATGCACCTATAATTAATTTGGCAATTACAAATGCTGCTACGGCAAAAGCAATTCCTACGCCATAACTTACGTACATGGCACCATAAAAGAAAGAGGGTTCTATCTTGTATTTAGTATTGCAATGTCCGCATCGTTCTCTCATTTTAAAGAGATGTCCTGGTTTGTATGGATTTTTACTAACATACATACCTTCTTGCTGACATTTGGGACAACTTCCTGTTAAAATACTGTAGAGTTTGTTTCCTTTTTTTAACATTTGCAAAACTTTACACAAAGATAAAGATTACGGGTAGTTTTACCTTCGCAATAACGGTCTTATTCCTATTTTGAAATGACAACCATTTTAATTTGAAGTGAGCCTCAGAACTATAATAATATTATGCTGAACATTCATAACCTTTCTGTTTCTTTTGGAGGTGAATATTTATTCGAGGAAATTTCGTTTCGCCTAAACGCAGGAAATAGAGTAGGCTTAGTGGGTAAAAATGGGGCCGGTAAATCAACACTCCTAAAACTACTATCGGGTGACATGGCCTTGGATACAGGGACCATTGCAATAGAAAAAGATATTAAAATAGGGTTCTTAAGGCAGGATATAGATTTTATTCAGGGGAGGAACGTATTAGAAGAGGCTTATCAAGCTTTTGAAGAAATCAAGGCCCTAGAGCAAAAGCTGGACGATATTAATATTCAGCTTGCGGAACGAACCGATTATGAAAGTGAATCCTACAATCAGCTTATTGTAGATTTAAGTGACATTACCCAGCATTATGAGATTTTAGGTGGATATAATTATCAAGGTGAGACGGAGAAAATATTACTGGGTCTAGGTTTCAAGGCCGAAGATTTCGATAAAAAAACGGAAACGTTTTCAGGAGGATGGCGCATGCGTATAGAGCTGGCCAAATTATTATTGCAAAGTAATGATGTGCTGTTGCTAGATGAGCCTACCAACCATTTGGATATTGAGTCCATTATATGGTTTGAGCAATTTCTTAATAACTACTCCGGTGCGGTCATGATTGTATCCCATGATAAAATGTTTCTGGATAACGTTACCAACAGGACCATTGAAATATCCTTAGGACGTATTTACGATTATAACAAACCTTACTCGAAATACTTGGTTTTAAGAAACGAGATGAAACAACAACAGTTGAACGCTCAAAAGAACCAAGAAAAAGAAATTCAGCAGGCAGAACGGTTGATAGAGAAGTTCAGGGCAAAGAGTACAAAGGCATCCATGGCCCAGTCCCTAATAAAAAAACTGGATAAAATAGAACGCATAGAAGTAGATGAGGACGACAACAGTGTTATGAACCTCAGGTTTCCTATTTCCGTAACCCCAGGTAAGGTGGTCGTAGAAATGGAAGAATTATCTAAGAGCTATGGAGATAAACATGTGCTAGAGGACATAAGCTTACTCATTGAGCGCGACAGTAAAACAGCATTTGTAGGTCAGAACGGACAGGGCAAATCTACCTTGGCAAAAATCATTGTCAAGGAGCTGGACTACGAAGGGCATTTAAAGCTAGGACATAATGTACAGATAGGATATTTTGCACAAAATCAGGCAGAATACCTAGATGGTAATAAGACCATCTTGGATACCATGATAGATGCCGCGAACGAGTCCAACAGGAGCAAGGTGAGGGATATTCTGGGTTCCTTTCTCTTTAGAGGGGATGAGGTAGAGAAATATGTTAAGGTGTTATCCGGAGGGGAACGTAATAGATTGGCGCTTGCTAAAATGCTTTTACAGCCTTTCAACGTTTTGGTGATGGATGAACCTACCAATCATTTGGATATTAAGTCCAAAAATGTCCTGAAGCAGGCCTGCCAAAATTTTGAAGGAACCTTAATATTGGTGTCACATGATAGGGATTTTCTGCAAGGCCTAACCAACAAGGTGTATGAGTTTAAGGACCGAAAGATTAAAGAATATCTTGGAGATGTAGATTTTTATCTGGAGCAGCGAAAAGTAGAGAATTTCAGAAGTATCGAAAAGAAAGATACTGGAGCGGTCAGTCCAAAAGCTGTTAAGAAGAATAACTCTTTTGAAAATCAAAAAAAAGTAAAGAGTCTAAAGAACAGAATTAGTACTACGGAATCCAAAATTGCCGATTTGGAAAAAGAAATAAATACCATTGACCATAATTTGTCGATGAACTATGATGAAACCATAGCGGAAAACAACTTTTTTGATACGTATCAAGCTAAAAAAGATACTCTTGAAAAACTTATGACAGAATGGGAAAAGCTCACAAATGAATTAGAGACGATAGCGCTCTAAAAAGTTTCACCAACAACAAACGACCGTACACCACAAGTTTAGGCACTTTCACAACAAAGCGATGCCGTTCAACGATAAATTTTGATTTTTCATCGTTATTGGTATTAATTTGTAGGATAATTCTTAGAAAAGTAAGAATTAACGCTAAAAACGATTTTCAATGAAAAACCTGTACGCACTCTTATTTATGTCAATGCTAGTTTGCAATTTTTGTATTGCAGAAGTATCAAAAAAGGAGAAAAAGGCCTTAATTGGTCTTTATAACAGTACCAATGGAATGCATTGGGTGAAAAAATGGGACTTAAAGGCTCCCGTTTCAGAATGGTACGGCGTTAAGGTGAAGAATAATAAAGTGGTAGAGGTTAATCTTTTTAGAAATAATCTAATGGGTGCCATCCCAAGTGATATTAGTGGTTTGGAAAATTTAACCGTTCTAAATCTTGCTTTTAATTCATTGACCGGAGAATTACCGGAACAAATCGCAAAGCTTTCTAAGCTAAGGGTTCTTAAGTTAGAGATGAACAGGATAAAAGGGGCTATTCCGTCAGGAATCGGTAATTTGGTAAGTTTGGAAGAACTATCCGTTTTTAATAATTTTTTGTCCGGTACAATTCCTGAAAGTATTGGTAATATCAAAGGATTAAAAGTATTGAATTTATCCAGTAATGCTTTGAAAGGTTCAATTCCTAATTCCTTAGGAGAACTGACCCAGTTAGAAACTTTAGGCCTTTTTGAAAATACTTTAGAAGGTGCAATACCCAGAGAGATGGGAAAACTTAGTAACCTGAAGGAATTAGTATTGGCCAATAATAGTTTAAACGGGGATATTCCCGAAGAATTCGGTCAATTGGCTAGTTTAGAAGTTTTTCAAATTCAGAATAATAAATTCGATTCTTTCAAAAATCTAGAAATGTTAGAGACCAGATCGTTCTTGGTTTTTGACTATGACAAGGACGATAGAAAAATAGAGTTTAAAGAGATAAACTTTGAGAAAACCAGAATGGCAGACACAAAGTTCGAAGATATAGATGAGTAAGAGTAGTTTACACTTTTAGTTAGTTTGGGTGAAAAAAATAGGTATCTAATCGTACCTCTTTTTTAGATTCATATCATAAACTGAAAATTTTTACGTTTGGATAAGGTAAAACCTACGATAATCAGGTGAATTTATCTGTTTACTGTAGTTAGTTGTTAGGGTTAATTAGTTGTATTATGAAACGATTTATTGAACAGTACCTGCTTATCATTTTTATGATTTGCACATTTTCCGTAGAGGGACAAACTTCAAAAGCTGAAAAAGAGGCTTTAAAAGATATATATGATCAAACTTCTGGTGAGCAATGGGATATCCCTTGGGATTTGACCAAAAGTGAAACAACGTGGCAAGGAGTGGTTATTGAAAACGGCCAAGTAGTGGCGTTACATCTTCATAAGAACGGTTTAAAGGGAAAAATCCCAAGCTCAATAAAAAATCTAAAGAATCTTAGGGTTTTGAACATGGCTTTCAATAAGCTAAATGGAGAAATTCCCGCAGAATTGTTCGCATTGACCAAGCTAAAATCTATTAGATTAGAGATGAATTTCCTTACGGGGAGTTTACCTGAAAGTTTTGTAAGTGCCAAGAGTTTGGAGGAACTTTCACTATTCAATAATCAATTAGAAGGTGCCATACCTAACGGAATAGGGGATGCTGAAACTTTGAGGATTTTAAACCTCTCTAGCAATTACCTTGAAGGGAAACTACCCAAATCCATTGCCCAACTAAAAAACCTAGAAAGTCTTGAACTGTTTGGGAATAAGTTGAGTGGGGTTATAGATGTAGAATTGGGTGAGTTACAAAATTTAAAGGAAATGGTGCTTTCATACAACCAATTTGAAGGTAATTTGCCTCAAAGTACGGCAAGCCTAGCAAATCTTGAGTTTGTGCAATTACAGGGAAATAACTTTAGATCAATCAGGTCGTTGCAGAATCTAAGAACAGAAGGCTTGGCCACCTTTGACAGTGATGACGAATTTCTCAACATCCAATTTGGAAAAGAGAACCGCTCTAAAACGAGGATGGCAACCAATACCTTCGAAGATTCAAAGGACTAATATTTTAAATAGATAGAAAAAAGCTCCTATGGATATAGGGGCTTTTTTTGTTTTGCAAATAACACCAACCCTTAAACATATTTAAGATTACTTTAACATTGGTTGCATATGCAACTAATGTCTTTTTATTAGTTTCGCACCATGTCTGGCGAAACTTTCAAAATAGATTTTGAAACCTCAATAGGTCCCTGGCTGGGGAGAACGGTCAAAATGGTAGATTACCATTTGCAGGAGGCTTTTGATAGGCATGGTCTGGATATGACCAAGGAACAAATGGTAATCCTTAAGAAGCTGCACGAACAAGATGGCATTAATCAGAATGAGCTGGCATCACTTACCTACAGAGATAAGTCCTCTCTTGCAAGGCTCATTTCCAAGATGGAGTCCAAGAAGTATATACGCAGGGTTCAGAGTAAAGAGGACAAAAGGAATAATGAGATTTTTATAACCGAAGAAGGATTAAAAATCCTTGCGGAAACCAGGCCTGTAATTCAAGAAGTAATTGATGTTATGGAGCAAGGTATCAATAAAGAAGATAAAGCACTTATTATAAATACGCTCAAGAAAGTTCAAAATAATTTCAATCTAAAATCGATATAACCGCTTACTATGAGAAAGATTATACTAGCTATTCTGGGAATCCTGCTAATCGTGGGTTCCTTTTTTGTGGCAAAAGGAATAGTGGACAGCAAAAAAAGCTTTAGACCTAAAGCCGGAAAAGTGGTCAAGACCGTTTTCACTGAAGTGGTTAAGAACGGAACAGTACCTATAGTAGTGTCCGCCAACGGAAATCTAAGTGCCAAACAACGTGTAGAGCTCTATGCAGAGGTACAAGGAGTTTTTAGAAGAGGCAGTAAGTTGTTCAAGGAAGGCCAAGCCTACCGAGCAGGAGAAACCATTATCAGTATAGATGCTTCGGAATATGCTGCCAGTGTGCAATCCGCAAAGAGTAACCTCTATAATGAACTTACTTCAATCATGCCCGATTTAAGATTGGATTACCCGGAGTATTTTCCAAAATGGCAAACCTATCTCAACAATTTCGATATTTCCAAAAGCACGCCTGCTTTCCCTGAAATGACTTCGGAGAAAGAGCGCTTTTTTATATCTGGGCGTGGTATCCTTACCAACTATTACAATGTAAAGAACTTGGAGCAGCGTTTATCTAAATATAGAATTGTTGCTCCTTTCGCAGGTATTTTAACGGAAGCCTCCGTTACAGAAGGTTCTTTGGTCAGAGCGGGGCAGAAGTTAGGTGAGTTTATCAATCCTGGTGTCTATGAACTAGAGGTGTCCGTGAGTAAAACCTATACGGATTTATTAAAAGTAGGTGAATCTGTGGAACTGAGTACCTTAGATCTGACTAAGACCTATACGGGAAAAGTATCTAGAATAAACGGAAGGGTAGACCAAGCTACACAGACCATAAAAGCTTATATAGAGGTCAATGATCCTAATCTAAGGGAGGGAATGTATCTGGAAGCTTATCTAGATGCCCGAAAAGAGGACAACGCCATAGAAATTGATAGAAGTTTACTTATGGAAGGTGATCGGATTTTTGTGGTACGAGATTCTGTCCTTGACGTCATCAATGTAAAACCTGTCTATTTTTCCGATAAGCGTGTGGTCCTGAAAGATGTGCCCAACGGAGCTACTATTATGTCCAAACCACTTATTGGGGCATATACGGGTATGGCGGTAAAAGTTTTTAAGGATCAACCGGCAAATACGAAAGGGTAATGCGAAAGTTAATTGAGTATTTCATAAGATACCATGTTGCGGTAAACGTAGTGATCATTGCTTTTGCAATTTTTGGTATCGTAGGGGCAAAGTCTTTAAAATCTTCATTTTTTCCGTTAACCGATTCTAAGAACATTTCCATTGCCATAACCTATCCAGGAGCTTCCCCGCAGGAGATTGAAGAGGGTATCGTCTTAAAAATAGAAGATAACCTTAAAGGTTTGGAAGGTGTAGATAGGGTAACGTCTACCTCACGGGAAAATAGTGGTACCATAAATGTAGAAATAGAAAAGGGCAGGGATATCGATTTTATGCTTCTAGAGGTCAAGAACGCCGTGGATAGAGTACCAACTTTCCCCACAGGTATGGAACCTTTGATCGTCTCCAAACTGGAAGCGATACGACAAACCATAAGCTTTGCCATAAGCGGTGAGAATATTCCCTTAGCCACCCTAAAGAATGTGGGTAGGCAAATAGAGAACGATCTAAGGGCAATTGATGGCATTTCTCAAATAGAGGTTACCGGTTATCCGCAGGAAGAAATAGAAATTGCGGTTAACGAGAATAATCTGTTGGCCTACGGTATTTCATTTACAGAGGTGGCGCAAGCCGTTGGTAACGCTAATATTTTGGTCACGGGAGGTAATATAAAGACCGATACGGAAGAATATCTTATACGAGCCAATAACAGGTCTTATTATGGGGATGAGCTGTCTAATCTTATTGTACGAGCGGACCCCAACGGATCTACGGTAAGGTTAAAGGATGTAGCCATAATTCGAGACCGTTTCTCGGAGACGCCCAATGCCTCCTACTTTAACGGAAACCTTTCCGTTAATACGACCATCACCAGCACAAACACGGAAGATTTAGTAAGCTCTGCCGAAAAGGTAAAAGACTATGTAGAGGATTTCAATCAGAAATATAATAACGTAAAGCTAGATGTTGTATCCGATCTTTCTACCACTCTGGTGCAGCGTACGCAATTGTTGACAGAGAACGCCGTCATGGGAATGATTTTGGTATTGATATTCTTGTCACTCTTCTTAAATACGCGTTTGGCATTTTGGGTTGCTTTTGGTCTGCCTGTCGCCTTCTTAGGGATGTTCATATTCGCTGGCTTTTTTGATGTTACCATAAATGTCCTTTCCTTGTTCGGGATGATTATCGTTATCGGGATTTTAGTTGATGACGGTATCGTAATTGCTGAGAATATTTATCAACACTATGAAAAGGGTAAATCGCCCGTTCAAGCCGCGGTAGATGGCACTATGGAAGTGCTGCCACCCATAATTTCGGCTATTATCACCACTATCCTTGCATTTTCTATTTTCTTGTTCTTAGACAGTAGAATAGGGGAATTTTTTGGTGAGGTCTCGGTTATCGTAATATTGACGCTAGCGGTTTCTTTAATAGAAGCACTGATTATACTCCCTGCCCACTTGGCACATTCCAAGGCACTACAGCCTGTGAACGAGAAACCCAGAAAAGGTCTGGGTAAGGCCTTTGCCAAGTTGAGGGTAATAAACGAATCTGGTGATAAGTTTATGGGGTGGATGCGCGATAAACTCTACACGCCTGTGCTACGTTTTGCCATGCAATATAAAATTCTAATGTTCAGTTTTTTCGCCGTGGCATTGATTCTGACCTTCGGTTCGGTAGGTGGGGGAATTATTAGGACCGCCTTCTTTCCCAGAATTGCCAGTGATAGGGTTCAGGTAGAACTTCAAATGCCCAATGGTACCAATGAAATGATTACCGATTCTATCATTACCATGATAGAGGACAAGGCGGAAATCGTTAACAAAGAATTGACCCAAAAGTATTTAAAAGGGACTGACAAAGTGCTCTTTGAGAATATGATCAGAAGAGCAGGTCCCGGTTCCTCGACGGCGACATTGACTATAAATTTATTACCAGGAGAAGAGCGGCCAGATGCCGTGGCTGCCGATTTGGTGACCAGTAGACTACAAGAGCTAGTTGGACCGGTGATTGGCGTAGAAAGTCTTATTTATGGCTCAGGTGGTAATTTTGGTGGTTCCCCTGTCTCCGTTTCGTTGTTGGGTAACAACATTACCGAACTTAAAGCGGCAAAGAAGGAGCTTAAAGCAGCCTTGGAGAGCAATACCTTACTAAAGGATATTGCCGACAATGACCCGGCCGGAATTAAGGAAATAAGATTAGAGCTACGAGAGAACGCTTATCTGCTTGGACTGGATTTAAGAAATGTCATGAGTCAGGTAAGGGCTGGTTTCTTCGGGACACAGGCACAACGTTTTCAAAGATCACAGGATGAGATCAGGGTTTGGGTCCGTTATGATCGCGCAAACCGTTCTTCCATAGCTGATTTGGATGAGATGCGGATCGTTACCCCCAGTGGAAATAGAGTTCCATTAAAAGAGATTGCGGAGTATACGATTGAGCGTGGAGATGTGGCCATTAATAGGCTGGAAGGACGAAGGGAAATACAGGTTTCGGCAGATTTGAAAAACCCTAAAGATAGTCCTACCGATATCATGGTGGAACTTCAAACGGTAATTATGCCAGAAATTCTATCAAAATATCCAACGGTCTCCCCTTCCTACGAGGGGCAAAACAGAGAATTGGGTAAACTAACCGCCTCTTTAAAGGTAGTAGGTTTTTCGGTATTACTTTTAATATACATTACCATCGCATTTACTTTTAGAAGTTTTAGTCAACCGCTAATGTTACTTCTATTAGTTCCTTTTAGCCTTACGGCCGTTGCTTGGGGACACTGGATCCACGATTTTCCCATTAACGTATTATCCCTTTTAGGTATCATCGCCCTTATCGGGATTATGGTCAACGATGGGCTGGTCCTCATTGGAAGGTTCAATACCAACCTTAGGGAAGGTATGACCTTTGACGATGCTATATTCGAAGCAGGCCGCTCAAGATTTAGGGCAATTTTCTTAACGTCCATCACCACGATAGCAGGTTTGGCACCGCTGATGTTAGAAACCAGTAGGCAAGCACAATTTTTAAAACCCATGGCCATTTCCATTGCATACGGTATAGGTATAGCAACACTCTTGACCCTTTTAATGCTACCGTTGTTTTTGTCGTTCAGCAATAATCTAAAATCTAAAAATAGACTTTTAGCTTCTGGACATTTAATTACGAAAGAAGAAGTAGAGCGTGCTATAAAAGAAAAGAAAGAAGGACTTCATCTAGAAGGTCAAAAAAGTCATGGTACTAACGATTTATTGCAAGCTAAAAGTAACGGAGTAGCTACTAATAAAGAACTTAAGGAAGAATAGAATGAAACGATTACGACTATGTTCCCTACTTTTTTTAGTGTCGGTAACAGGTGTTGTTGCACAGGATACGATGCTTTCTAAGGAAGAGGCCGTTGTAAAGGCTTTGGAGAATAATTTTGGTATCCAGGTAGCCAAGAACGAGATTGAAATAGCAGAGAATAATAAAAGCGTTTTAAACTCGGGTTACCTACCTTCCTTGGTGGGTAATGCAGGGGCCAATTATCAAAGAGATGATTCTACGTTTGAATTTCCAGGGCAGTTTCTTAGAGATCCTAGCAGTGGCGAAACTTTATTGGACGATGACGGAAACCCTGTTCCCAGACCTGAAACGAATCTTTACAAGGCCGAAGCACAACGTTATAATGCAGGTTTAACGGCCAATTATACCTTGTTTGACGGATTGGGGAGGTTCTACAATTTTAAGCGACTTAAGGAACAATATCAGCTAACAAGTCTGCAGGCAAGGGAGACCATTGAAAATACCATGATTCAAATGTTCAGTGTGTATTTTGAGATTGCACGGTTAACCGAAAACAAAAACGTACAACAAGAGGCTTTGGAGATTTCCAAGCAACGAATTACAAGGTCGGAGTACGCTTTTGAGTACGGGCAAAATACGAAACTGGATATTTTAAACGCTCAGGTAGATGTCACTAACGATAGCATTAATTTATTGAATACGAGACAGCAGCTGGCAAACGCTAAGCGCGATTTAAATGTTGTTTTAAGTCAGGATTTAAACGAAACCTTCGAGGTAGATACCTTGGTTACGTTCATACCTAAAATAAAGTTGGACGACTATGTGGCCCAAGCCACTTTGAATAACGTGGCCATTTTACAGACCGAAAGAAATTTAGCGATCAACGCCTATGATATCAAGGTCAACACGGCAGGTTACCTTCCTAATTTAGATTTGACCGGTTCGTATGGTTGGAATCTTAACCAGAACGCTCCATCCGCTTTCTTTCCCGGGGTAAATGTAAATAACGATAGAAGTTTTGGGTTGGGAGCACGGTTGACTTGGAATTTGTTCGATGGTGGTGGTACCACGGTAAGGGTCAAGAATGCAAAGATTGCCTATGCGAATCAAGAAATTTTGCAAGAACAGGTAGCATTGCAGGTCAATAGGGATATTCAGAATGCCTTGGCCATATATGAGAACAGACTTAATATTTATGCAATACAAGAACAAAACGTACTGACCAATCAAAATAACTTTGAGCGTTCTAAAGAACAATTTCAGTTGGGAAGAATTACGTCTATAGAATTTAGGCAGGCGCAGATAAATCTTTTGAACGCACAGACCAATAAGAATTTGGCCAAGTATGACGCAAAGTTGGCGGAGCTTCAGTTGTTGCAGCTTACAGGACAGTTGTTAAATGTAGAATTTTAAGTAGCACCAAACACGTGAATTAATGTATAGCGATAAAACTACAAAAGAACTTACAGAAGTGTTGGATCAATATCAGATGCTAACCTTTGAATCTCAGTTAGTGTTGAGTAAAGAATTGACGACTAGAAACTCAGCGGTTGATAGTAGTAAACTGGAATCGGCAATTGGCGAAAAGCTACATCGAATCAAGAATTTGGACTATTTGATGGATTTGGGATTCAATGCCCAATTTACAGAGCAAGGTGTTGTGGTGACGAGGAATACCAGAGCGCTCATTATGGATGTTTTGGCCATAATCATTGGTATCGCAGTCTTTTTTATTGGTGTCTATGGTATTGGGTCTTTGGTGGCCATGTTCGTCAATGGAGAGGATTTCAATGTATTTTCACTGGCCATCAATTTTGCAATGGCCAGTTTGGTATTCAACGGATTCAAATTTTTCAACGGAATCAAGAGATTGATAGATTACAGCGGGTTTCGGTTGTCTAACGAAAACGGTGTCATCAGTTTAAGAAAACGTTTTGATTTAAAGCTCGAAGAGGTAAAGGGAGCATTATCGGATTTACAATTAGAGGAGGAGGAAGAAGAGATGCTCTTACGTTTGGGAGAACATGTTATTCTTAATGCTAACGCCGAGAACATTATACAGCGTATGACGCTACAAGAGTTGATTAAGGTACTGAAAAAAGCCTGATTTATTCTTACTACAATCTAGACCAAAAATGTACGAACATTTCTTTCAATGTCCCTATTGTTGGGAAAACGTTTCCATGTTATTAGACCCATCGGTATATGAACAAACCTATGTAGAGGACTGTGAAGTTTGTTGCAATCCCATACAGGTTACCCCAGCTTTCCGAGCAAATGAACTTGTAGGATTTGAGGCTATGGAAATAGGACAATAGGCCTTTAGTCCATAACCTTTATTTTGCCCCCAAAGACCTTATTTTTTTCGATGTTTTTAGGATTGCCGTATATATAAATAGAGCCACCTGCTTTTACTTTGGCTACAACCTTTGAAGATGCTTTTACGTCGGCTCTTCCGCCAGCTAGGACCGTTACGATAGTATTAGAAGTATTAAGTTCCTTATTGTAGACTTTGCCACCCGTATTTACGGCTATTTCTTGCTCGTTACTCTTACCGGTAATGGTAATCTCGCTTCCGGAGATGGCGCGCACATAAACATAATCAACGGCTATTTTGAGGTCTATGACACCACCTTCCTGACCTCTAATATCCGTCTTCTTTCCTTGATAGGTTTCCTTGGATACAATTTTGGCATTTTCATTGGCATTTATCAAGCTAAGCTCTTGATTGTAAAACAATGTTGCTTTGGCTTCATTGCCATCAAGGAAATTATCAAATTCCATCTTTATCTTCAATAAATCACCCTTTTCGGAAATTTCTACTTCATCTTTATCATCACCGGTAATGACCAATTTATTCTCGTCACTTTTAACCAGTGTAACTATGATTCTTTCATAAACCTTTAATTCCGTAAAATCCTCTAGTGCAATAGTAGTGGAGCGTTGTCCGAAGACTATCTCAGAAATTAATAATATCCCAATTGAAAGATACCTGCTTTTCATTTCATTAGTATTTAAAGAATTAACAAGATAAGATTAACTCAAGTATAAATAAAATTTTCGCATTCAAAACCATTTTATAGGTACGCCCGATTATTAAAGATATATGAGAAATTTTGGACATGCTCCTTTTATAGGGCAACACGAGCAATAGTAATGTGATACTTAATTTTTTAAGGGGGGATGTAATTTAAAAGTTCACTATAATTTCACGTGTTTTTAAGGTCTGTTGTCTAAGTAAAACCTGAAATATATGTACTATTCTCTCCTGATACGCAGGGGGTATTCTACCACCAATAAGCCATGTATTTTTAATACGCTTAGAAGAGTCTAGATTAAACTCTTTTCTAAGGCACTTAATAGCCTCGATTCTTGTCTCGTCGTTCATCTTACTGAACATTGACATCGCCATAAGGTCAAAGCTAAGGCAATACTCCTAACGGATGATCTAAAAGCCCGTATAGCTGAGTTAATGTCTCACAATAAATGGAGTCCAGAGCTTATTGCCAAACGTCTTGCCAAGGAGCAAGAGCAATGTGTTAGTCACGAGACTATTTATAAATGGATATGGACCGCAAAGCACAGTCATCATAGAAAACATAAAGCTTATAAAGGTCTTCATAAACATTTGCGCCATACAGGAAGAAGACAGAAACGTTGTAATTTGAAGGATAATAGGGGAGCTATTATCAAAAGAGTTCCCATAGAACAACGACCGGCAGTGGTAACGGAGCGTAAACGTATAGGAGATATAGAAGTAGATCTGATGATGGGTAGTAATCATAAGTCAGCACTGCTGGTAATGACCGACAGGGCAACATTGATTACTATTTTAGAAAAGCTAAATGGTAAAGGTGCGGAACACGTCTATCAGAAAATGAAAAAACGACTTTCAAATTTTAGTAGCTCTTGGATAAAAACGATCACCTTCGATAACGGGTAAAGAGTTTGCACATCACCATAAACTAGCCCAAGATTTAAACGCTAAAACTTACTTTACAAGACCCTATACATCTCAAGACAAAGGAACAGTGGAAAATAGAATAGGAGTTATTAGACGATTCTTCCCTAAGAAAACGGACCTTAATCAAGTCTCAATAGAGAGAATCAAAGAAGTGGAATTATTACTAAATTACAGACCTATTAGAAAGTTTAACTATTACAACCCTATTGAAGTCCTAAAAAATAAGTGTGTTGCACTTATGGATTGAACACAGCTAAATTTTAAATATTAAGAAATATCTTATACGAAATTCAAAGCACGCTTGTCTCATGGAACATATTTTTATTCAAATCATGTCTGAAATGACGGAACTAACCAAAGAAGAGAAGAAAGATATTACCCTAACGTTTCCCATAAAAATCTTTAAAAAAGGGAGTGTCCTTCTGAAACAAGGCAACGTCGCAAAAGACGCTTATTATGTTGTAAAAGGTTGTATAAGAGCATACGAACTAGTTCATGGAGACGAAATAACCACCGCTTTTTTGACAGAGGGTCAATGCGCCGCAAATTTTCAAAGCCTATCAAACAATGAGCCCTCAAAATATAGTTATGAATGCCTTGAAGAAACAACGGCCACCGTAAGCAATTCAGCAAAAGAAATTGCATTCTACAAGAAGCATCCAAGGTTCGAGGCTTTTTGCATATCTGGTATGGAGAAAATGATGGGTGAAAAACAAGAGGAGCTGACATCGTTCATGACCATGAAACCAGAACAACGCTATATGCATCTATTGAAAACGAGACCAGGTCTAATACAACGAGTGCCGCAGCACCAACTTGCAAGCTTTATCGGCATTAAACCACAGTCATTGAGCCGTATCAGGTCACGTATTCTTGAAAAAGAAAAAATGGCGTAGTTC
The DNA here is from genome assembly GCF_002742365.1 of Maribacter sp. 4U21. Lineage (NCBI taxonomy): Bacteria > Pseudomonadati > Bacteroidota > Flavobacteriia > Flavobacteriales > Flavobacteriaceae > Maribacter > Maribacter sp. 4U21. The sequence goes on along the minus strand of NZ_MDGN01000012.1, from coordinate 6,077 downwards.
TTTCTTCACTTAAGTGAATGCAATTGTACGGAATGGGATTTAGCTTTGCACTTGTTTCCGACCTAAATTCCAAATCATGAGAAGTACAATTACAATTATTTTGACCCTTTGCCTCCTAGGCCTTCAAGCCCATTATGACTATGAGGATGAAGCCAATAAAAGATGTTTTGTTGGCAGCATCTTCACTATGTTGGGCAATCTTCTGCCAGATGAAAGGCAAAACTATGTGCAACTCTATTTGAGGTATCGTATTACCGAGCAAGATGTCGTCTCTGTAGAAGCCAAGACATGGCGCTATTTTAAACCTCTTGGTATACCATATGATGAAGCGTGTAAAAATCCTGAAGAATATTTCCCAGGCCTCATAAGAAAAAAAGGATTCGCTCTAGCGTACCAAAGTTTTTTTAATAAAGGATTATACGCTACCGTACATCTAATGAGCGCTTGGTATGATTTCATCTATACCAATGAAGTTAAGTTTGATAATGGCTTTCAAAACTTCAATACCTATCGCCTGGGTTATCCTATTAAATTGTCAAAACGCACCTTTTTCATGGAGCGGTCCATCGCAATAACCTATAGACGCCATCTTATGGAAATGTCCGAAGCCTTCAAAAGACAAGATGGGAAATGGAGCAAGTCCCTTTTTGCAGGGCCAGGTCTTCACTTTGGTTATAATCTCTAATTGAAAACAATAGTAAAACTCAGTAGATGGACGATAAAAAAATTAAAGAGACGCTTTCCATATTATGGATTTTTCTGACGGTAAACTATATTTTCTGCGATGTATTTTCATTATATCTAGCAGAAACTCTTAAGGACCTAATGTCGGGCAAAATGGGAGGTATCGAATTTACCCAAGAATTTTTGTTGTTATTTTCGATGATTATGGAAATTCCGATACTGATGATCGTACTCTCTAAACTACTTAAACCTAGAATCAATAAATGGCTGAATATCATCGTCGGTCTTATGTTATTGATTGTTCAGGTGGTAAGCCTGATTACTGGAGAAAACTACAAACACTACATTTTTTTCAGTATTATCGAAATAGTTACACTCATAATTATTATTGGGATTTCCTTTACATGGAAGACCGGTAAAAGCATATTAGACTATGCACATAAAGTATCAAACAACTAGCAAAATAGAATGCTTATGAAGGGAAGATTAGATAAGAAGATTGCACTCGTGACAGGCGCTGCCAGAGGTATCGGAAAGGCTATTGTAGAGTTATTTCACAAAGAAGGTGCAATCGTAATCATCACGGATATTTTAGATAAAGAGGGAGAACTACTTTCTAACTCATTAAACAGCAACAACGTGTACCATCACTTGAATGTAAAAAATGAAGCAGAGTGGGTTCAGATTACATCCTTTATTCAGCAAGAATATCGAGTGCTTGATATTTTGGTGAACAATGCGGGAATTACGGGTTTTCTAGAAACCGAAGGTCCATTTGATGCAGAACTTATTGACTTAAAGTCTTGGAATGAGGTGCATGAAGTCAATTCTACCGGTGTTATGCTTGGTTGCAAATATGCCATTCAACTCATGAAAGCGAAAGGTGGTTCCATTGTGAATATATCCTCTCGTAGTGGTATGGTCGGCATTCCAATGGCTGTTGCGTACGCCTCCAGTAAGGCCTCGGTGAGAAACCACACAAAGAGCGTGGCGCTCTATTGTGCTGAAAAGAAGTATAACATTAGGTGCAATAGTGTTCATCCGGCCGCAATCATGACCCCAATGTGGGATATGATGTTGGGTAAAGGTGATGCGCGCGAACAAACCATTAAATCAGTTGAGCGCGGTATTCCGATGGGATACTTTGGCGAACCTCTTGATGTAGCCTATGGGGTTTTGTACCTATCCTCAGAAGAATCGAAATATGTTACAGGTACTGAATTGACAATTGATGGTGGCATTTTGGCCGGTAGCGAAGCGAAACCCAAATAGTTCAAAGCACTAGAGAGTAAAGTCCTAAATATTTATTTAACAATCAAGAATATGTTAGAATGTATGAAAAATAGTATACCTCTACTTCTTTTACTGTTTGTCGTTAGTTGCAAGAAAGAGAGGCCTTCTACAGGCGCCATGGAGGTGTTAGAGAGTCCAATATCGAAAAGATTAGAAAAGGTTGATTTACCCACAGAGGTCATTCAAGCCGAGGTAGAATTTGTAAGTAACCCGGTAAATACTAACAAGTCGATAATCTTGCGTTATGAACTAAGTGTAAATAACAATTTTAAAATCCCGTTTACATTACAAAAGATTGAAGTTTATGATTTTGAAAAATCTAACGCCCCAATTTCAACACTCGATAGCACCTATATCGATATGAATTTTGACAGACCAGGTGGTGTCGATGTAGACGATATGAAATATTTAAAAGGTAACGATTTTGGGGTCTTGAATATGCAGCTTAGTTTTTCTGAAGCATCTTTAGTTCCCAAAAAAATATATCATAAACTATACTTTAAAAGATTGAAAGGCAACGGAGAATTTGCGGTTCACCCAATGGAAGTCGCCCCGGTAGAAATTCCGACTTTAAACACCCTTACCATTGGTTTTCCTTTTCAAGATAAAGGGTTATGGTTTTATGAAACGGACAGTCATCAGGGCGCAAGACAAATTACCGAAGGTAGGCTAACCTATCCACAGCGTTTTGCAGTGGATTGGATGTTGTTAAATCCCGATGGAAGTTTTGCTAAGGGTAATATGAAAAAAAATAGCGACTGGAAAACCTATGGAGTACCGATAATTGCCGTTGCAGATGGTCAGGTCGCTTATACAAAGGATAACATTAAGGAAAATATACCTTTTTCTGAAGAGATGGCGGTTAGAATGACTCATGAAACGTTGGGTGGTAATTATGTTGTACTGGATATCGGTAATAGTATTCACGCATCATATGGACATCTACAACCGAATAGCATACGCGTAAAGATTGGTGATAAAGTCAAGAAAGGACAGGTTTTAGGATTATTGGGAAATAGCGGCAATTCAGATTGCCCCCACCTGCATTTTCAATTGGAGACAAAGAGCAATTCTTTTTTTGGTGGGGAAGGAATACCCTACCATTTCGAAAACTTTATAACATGGAACCACTTTTCGGAAGATGAAATTTCAGTATTTTATCAGAATAATAGAGTCCCAAAAAGTGATGATATAGAGATAGTTAAAAAGAACGAATATCCTATTGGATATGGGCTTATCAAAATAAAGTAATCTAAGCAATCAATCAATGAAGTATTCTGTACTAGCATGTGTTTTTTTCTCTTTTTTAACATTCGCACAAAAAATTAAAACCAAAGGAATCAATTCTACCGTATTTGGAATGGAGAGAGCTATTTGGGTTTACACTCCCGAGCTATACGATTATGAACCCGATAAAAGATTTGAGGTCATTTACGTTTTTGATGCCCAAGCTAGAGAAATGTTCGATGTGGTTCATTCGACAGCACAATTTTTAGATGGCCAAGAATTCGGCTTTATTGTCGTGGGTATTGAATCGCCTTTTAGTGAAGAGCCGTTACAGCATAGAAATTTAGATTTGCTGCCCGAACCCACAACCCAAGAAGCCATTGAAAAATATGGAGCGTATATTGGCGGTGCCGATAAATTCATGGAATTTTTAGATAGGGAGGTATTTCCACATATTGAGAGTACCTATCGAACCTTACCCAAGAGAATAGGTTTCGGTCATTCTAACGGGGGCACGTTTATCAATTACTGCCTACTAGAAAAACCGGATATGTTTGATGCCTTAATAGCTGTTTCACCCAATTTTGGCTTTGATGGCGGCCAGTTCGTAGAGCGGTTCAAAAAATTTGACACTGATGACATTGGCAAAAAATTCGTGTATTTGAGCAATGCAGATGAACAATACAAAAATTCACCTCAGTGGAAAGATTATGAGGAATCAAGAGTTCAAATCATCAAAATTTTAAAAAGCAATAAACATAAGACCAAAATACATCTTGAAATCAAAGATTTCTCAGCATCTGAAAATCATGAAACCACGATTCCTATAAGTGCCTTTTACGGACTAAAGTCCTACATAGATTATCAGTTCAGAACTGCAGAAAATATCATCTCATATTACGACGGCCTCGCCGAAAAAGATTTGGTTGAGCTGACCGCTAAAAATACCAACAACTATGCCTACGAATGTGCTTGGCACAATCGTTACGTAGATGCTTTGACCGTTATCGATTGGGCCATTGAGAAGTTTCCAGAGGACAATAATTTATATGATAGCAAAGGGGAGTTTTTTGAGAAAATAGGTAATTTCAAAAACGCTAAAACGTCGTATGAAAATGCGTTAAAGACTTTAATTAAGAAAAAACATCAGTTGAAAAGTGAAAACTTTATTGCCACAAAAGATTATTATACCAAAAATATCGCTAGGGTCAGCAACTAGTTTAGATTTACATTTTCAACAAAAGAAACATCCTAACTTCTGACAAATCATTTTTGTTTAAATTACTTAGACGAGTGATTTGGTAGAGAAGTATTTTTTAAAAGGATAATCCGGTAAAAGACTTAAAACACAAAGAGTGAAGATTTCATCTAACGCAATAAAAATTATCATCCACAATGGATTACAAAATATGCCAAACTCTAATCCCGAAACTAAAAACAAGGCGTTTCTATTTACTAACTCAGTTAAATCAAGGAATGGCTTTTAAACGTAGCATCAACTTTACTTACATCTTCTTTATGCTCGGGCTATTTAGTTACGGGCAATCGAAGGATACCGAAATAAGAAACTATCTCAATCAGCTAAGTCCAGAAGACTTTTCTGGTGCAATTTTAGTTGCCCATAACGACAGTGTTATTCAAAAGATAGCATACGGATTGTCAAGTATTGAGTTTGGCGCTAAAAACAACGTGGATACGAAATTCAATATTGCCTCAATTACCAAAATGATAACGGCTGTTGCAACCCTTCAACTCTATGAAGGTGAAAAAGTCGAGCTCAAAAAACCAATTGGAGCATATTTACCCAATTACCCAAATGAACTGGTAAAGAACTCGGTAACCATACACCAACTGCTAACACATACATCAGGATATAACAATAATCTAGACTTTTGGAAAACGAACAATCTTGCCTATAATAAGGTATCCGATTTTGCTAAACGTTTTGAAAAAGATACTTTGTTATCCACTCCTGGAACCAAATATGATTATAGTGCATCCGGCTACGTAATTCTCGGCCTCATAATTGAAAGAGTAAGCGGACTGGATTATTATGAGTATGTAAGGAAGCATATTTTCAAAGTTGCCAATATGACAAATACCTCTGAATTGGATATCGATGCAATAGTACCCAACAAGGCAAATGGTTATAATACCTTTTTACAGGAAAACAGAAGCCCAAGAAAAAATGACTATTATCTAGCAAAAGCATCGCCCGCTGGATTTCACTACTCCACTGTTGAAGACTTATATAAATTTTTAGAGGCTTTAAGAAACTATAAATTGTTAAAAAAGCAAACTATAGAATTAATGTTTGAACCTAAGGTAAAAGGTTACAACACACATTTGGGATATGGAATAGATGCTGATTTACGATATGATCAAACCATTCTAGGACACAGCGGCGGCTGGTATGGAGTTCGTGGAGAACTCATGCATTTTGTAAATGACAACTACACCGTCGTAATTTTATCGAATATTGACGACGACGGCTCAACAGGAACTACGATGGTTTCAAATTATTTTAAAGAATTGATTGCAGGAAAAAGGAATTAAAGGCAAATTGATATATTACTTTTTAGAGGTCAGTAGTTAACTGCATATTAGTTTGGACTGGTATACTTTTTCTTTTCCGACCATTTTAGTTATCAGGTTGTTGAATACGGTCGCCTTGCTTTGGGAGCGGTTTATGCTGAAGCAGAACTCGTTGAAATACCTGTTGATATGAAAGTCGCTCACCCATGAATAGGTCGTTCTAATCCAGGACTTTATCTGGTGTATCATGGTATGCAGCGCCTTGAAGTTGGCCCCCTTCGCGCTTTCTATCTGGTTTATATCGTAGACCTTTGCGATGGGCCTGTACCCCTTCCATT
>NZ_MDGN01000011.1:0-457 GCF_002742365.1 Maribacter sp. 4U21 | reverse complement strand
AAAAAATCTGACCCAAAAACAACTTGGCGAAATGATTGACAAAAAGCGAACATACATTTCTCGTGTGGAAAATAACGGAAGTAATCTGACCTTGAAAACCTTATTCGACATTGTAGAAAAAGGTCTTGGCGGAAAGGTAAATATATCAATCGAAGTATAAAAGTACGTTTTACAACAATAGTAACCGTTGCACAAGCTTGTGATTTTCAAAATACAGATTGAATACAAGTCCCTTTAAGGGGCTTTTTTCTTGTCGGCTCAGAAACGGAAGTCCAAATTCCGATGCGTCACGGAAGCTTGAAACAGGTTTTGGAGCACACTTTTGGCCAATGCCTTCAAAGCAAGCTGTCCCGCCTCGCTTTTTACCCGTTTTCGTTCGAATTTCAGGTACTTTTTCAGGTTGTATGCGATGGCCGATAGGTGCATCACCTTGTTGGCCTTGCACAGGCCAACAAGG
>NZ_MDGN01000010.1:0-384 GCF_002742365.1 Maribacter sp. 4U21 | reverse complement strand
GGATGTCCTTACCTGATCACCCTTGTGGTGGACGAGTACCCGGCCACACCGGATAAGATTATTGATGCATATGTATGTGAGGGAGGGACCATTACCTATCAGGGTGTCGAGTATGGCCCGGGGTCCTATGATTTTCCTCAGGTGGACGATAACGGATGCCCATACTTGATAACTCTTGCCGTTGGTGAGTATCCCAAGACCGAGGACGAGACCATCGAGAAGACCGTTTGCGAGGGTGCTACCTTTACCTATGAGGGCGAGGAGTACGCTGCAGGAACATACGAGTTCCCACAGACGGACGATAACGGATGTCCTTACCTGATCACCCTTGTGGTGGACGAGTACCCGGCCACACCGGATAAGATTATTGATGCATATGTATGT
>NZ_MDGN01000009.1:0-188548 GCF_002742365.1 Maribacter sp. 4U21 | reverse complement strand
TTGACGATTTCATAATTATGAAGTAGTAACGAGATTAGAATAAAGGCAATTAATGATACACTTCCAATGGTACAAAGGCGACTTAAATAAAAGAGAAAATGAGAGAGTGAATTGGGTCCAAAAATCTTCATACTTATAATATTATCGTTTTACGATAACAAATATATAAAAATTATTGAAAAACAATAATATTAAATTTTGAGCGCATTCGTCATTTACATCCTAGAGAAAGAAAAACGGTACTTTGTTTTAGGATTAGTATTGGGACAAAATGATTAATTCTTTAACCATGCCGTTCTGTTTTGCAGTGTTTCCTTGTTTGGTTCAAGACCTTCTTTCTCCATTAAGGTAATTACATAGGTAGGATCGGGCTGCAATGTAACCTGTCTATTTTTCTTAATTCCAAAACGTTCGAATTCGACATTCAATACATCTCCCACATTTAATCTGGCAATATATTTATCAAAGGATTCTCCATTTGGAAATGCTTGTTCATTAATGCGCAAAATAACGTCGCCTTTGTCTAAACCAGCTTTGTAGGCTGGGCTACCGATTCTAGGATTGCTTTTAATAACTCCGTTTAAGTCGTCATTTATAGCCGCAGCTACTCCAAAATAGGGGTTATTGGCATTTCGTTTTAAAAGAATACCGTTTGCTTCAAGTAATACCTTATAGTCGGGCATTTCGCTTTTATAGATATACCTGTTGAAAAAATTATCTCCGAAAGCCGTACCGGCGTACGTATTTAAACTATCGTGCAAATCGCTAATTGTGTATGGTGTCTGGTTTTTGCCATAAGTTTTCCAAACTAATTTCATATAGTCATCCAGATTTAAGTTGTGCTCTCTTAAGGTTAAATCTAACGCCAATCCTAGCATACTTCCATACGAGTAGTAAGAGATAAAGGTGTTTTCGCGGTTTACGGGGTCTACCGAGGTGGCAGCATCCACAAAAGGCGCCTGAAAGCTCATTTCGATGGGATTAAAGAATTTTCGAGCAGGAGAGTTCCATACATAATTGAACGTGCCTGAAAGTCTCTCTACATAACTTTCCTGCGATATGAGTTCGGCTCGGCAAAGCATGAGATTCGTGTAGTAGCTGGTGAAACCTTCGGCAAACCATAAGGCACCGCTCATGTTGGCCTTTTCAAAATCAAAGGGTTCTAGGGATTTTGGTCGTATTCGCTCCACGTTCCAAGCATGAAAAAACTCATGTGATACCGTTCCGATGTTACGCTCCATACCTCCTTCTCCCAAACTTCTGGTACTTGTTAAAATGGTAGAATTTCTATGTTCCATGCCGTCTCCGGAAGCATTAGGGATGTAGCAAGCTAAGAATACGTATTTACCATAGTCAAATATCGGAAGCTCCCCGAACACCTCCTTTTCCGCTAGCACCACTTTCTTTACCTTTTCAAAATAGGTGTCCAATTCCTCCTTAGTGCCGTTATGATGTAGTGCAAACTGTATGGTTTGATTATCGACCGTAAACTCCCTTAGACCATAGTCACTAATTTCTGTAGGGCTATCCATGAAGTACTGTAGGTTGGGAGCGGTGTAAGTAGTTTTCTCCAAAAGTGGTAATTGTGTGGCAATTTTCCAGTTGAGGTCTTCCCTCGGGTGAAAGGTGATTTCTATTTTTCTTTCACTTAAAGACGGTGCGTATATAAACGTAGCAGGAATATTTAAATGCGCATGGGTTTCATCTATTTGAGAATAGGTGCCATCTCCGCGGTTTGCGAATAAGGTATATGAAATATGAACCTCACCATTATGCCGGCTTACTAGCCATTGATAGGGGTCCGGTCTGGTGATTTTTAGTTTTTTACCTGACGCGTCCGTTGCTTTGAAGTTGTAAACGTTTTTAGCAAATTCATGAAGCGCATAACGCCCTGGGCTAGTTCTACTCATTCTAATGGCTAAGGTGTCCGCAGTAATATTTGGAAAATACGCAGCTATTTCAGCTTCGTGGTGAACGGCGTTGTCAAATGAAATTTTATAGGTATTTGTCTGTCCACTTGAGGCGTAAGCAATAAATAAAAGCAAAAATGTAAGATGTGAAATTTTCATTGAGCATTTTTTTAATAAACTGGATTAAATATAGGAATTAACAAGGGGCCTCTTGGTAGAATTCACTAATATTACAGAAATAAGCAACCTTTAGGGTTTTTATCATCTTGCTTATAAGTCCCCACATTTATGATAAAGAAAGTATTGTTTTTTTGTTATTAGCGCTGCTATATTTTCTTCTTGTTACGCACAAGAAGATACAACCCTGAAAAGAAACCAAATATCCACCAATTTAATTTTACCTTTTCTAGAGAGTGTTGATTTGAGTTATGAACGTACCATTGCCAACAAATAGGCGCTAGGAATAGCTGCTGCGGTTTACGGATAAGGTGGGCAAGATTTAGCTGTTTCGTATACTAATTAATATGATTTGACCACCACATATGAAATTATGCCCTTTTTTAGAATTTACTTTCAGGGTGCTCAGAATAAAAGCCATTTCCTTAAAGTTTTTGGGTCGTTAAGTAAAATTGAAGAACGGGGTGCATTTGTCCGTAACACCAATGAGGAGGGTTTCGGTGTTTATGAAAGAGGCCTTCGGGACTTTACGGTAGGGCGGCTTGTGAATAGGCTATGGATATCGGTTTTTGTTTCTGGAAAAGAAACTGGTTTTGGAAGCCCAGTTCGGAATTAGGATCAATTTTGAAGTAGATTTCTTTTTTCTGAATGCTGTGCTAGTTCGGACGGGGATTAAGGTAGGATACAGATTTTAATTACTGATTATGGAAACAAAAAATTTATTTTCCTGGCTGGTATTGGAATACTGTTGTAGGGTTGTTTTTCTTACGATGATGAAGGTGGTGTCAGGTATGTAGAGTTACAGCTCACGGATGCTTTAAATTTTGAAAATGATAAGAACTATTCAGTAGGGGATACTATTTTCGTAGAATTGAACTTTAGTCGTTATCTAGAAGAGGAAGGTTTCTCAAACCTATTGGACGTTTATGAAAGTACGGATTTAGAAGAGTTTTTTTATCCCCTAGAACTTTTAAAATATTCAGCTATCAGTGATAGTTACGTTTTTACTGAAATTGCAGACCGGTTTATTTTTGCTGAAAAAGGTACAGTGGAAGAGTTTTACGGAGCTACGGCCAGACTTAACGACGCAAGAGACACCTATGAATCCCGCATCGGAATAATTCAAGCAAAGGAGGGGTCATATCGTTTAAACAGCCAATTCTTTGATTTACAGAGTAAATGGAATTTTGATAAAGTAAGTATTGAAATAATTCATCAGTTCTCCGATAAAACTCAGTAAGATTTTGAGTTCGTAGTTTCAGATTAATTGATGTTTCACATTAATTTTATTACGGAAACGCCCTACATTTGGGGTTATGATAACATTACCTCATAAACTTCAACAGAAACTTAAGGATAGGATAGCGGACAATTCCCTACGCCGATTAGGGCAAACGACTGGTCTGGTAGATTTCTCCTCTAATGATTACTTGGGCTTTGCTAAGAACGAAACTATATTCTCCAAAACTTTTCAATCTTTATTAAATTATAATATAGCCGAGAATGGGGCCACTGGTTCTCGATTATTAAGTGGAAATCACCAGTTGTATACAATTCTAGAACAGAAGTTAGCGGCGTTTCATGAAGCCGATGCCGCACTGGTCTTCAATTCAGGATATGACGCTAATATTGGATTTTTCAGTGCTGTCCCGCAAAGGGGAGATGTTATTTTTTATGATGAACATATCCATGCGAGCATTAGGGACGGTATAGGAATGAGCCATGCTAAGAGTTATAAATTTTCACATAATGATCTGTATGCTTTAAAAGCTAAGATAGAGACAACACAGAAAGATACAGGCAGCGATGCACATAAAGAGGTTTACGTAGTTACTGAATCTGTTTTTTCCATGGACGGAGATATGCCTGACTTAAAATCGTTTACGGGTCATTGCAATGAACAAGGATATCGTCTTATCGTAGATGAGGCCCACGCCGTTGGTGTATTGGGTAAAAGGGGTGAAGGGTACCTTCAAGCTTTAAAACTTCAGGAAAAGGTATTTGCACGTATCGTTACTTTCGGAAAAGCCATAGGGTCCCATGGAGCGGTAATTCTTGGGAGTACTGATTTAAAGGAATATTTGGTAAATTTTTCTCGTAGTCTAATCTATTCTACAGGTTTACCGCCTCATGGAGTGGCAACTTGTATTGCTGCGTATACTTATTTGGAAGAGGAGGGGCAGGCAGAACGGCAACGGCTTTTAGATAACATCGGCTACTTTAAGCAACAATTAAAGAGATTGAAACTGGAGAAATACTTTTCTCGTAGTGGCGCCGCTATCCAATCCTGCGTTATAACAAGCAACGATAAGGTGAAAACGGTATCGGAGAAACTCAAGGATAAGGGTTTTGATGTGAAGGCTATTTTGCCTCCCACGGTACCCGAGGGACAAGAGCGATTGCGCTTTTGTATCCATAGTTACAATTCTAAAGAAGAGATAGGATTGGTACTAGAGTTATTATCGCGCTATCTTTAATTGCATGGAAGAAAAATTTTACCAATTGGCCTCTTTCGAATACGCTGCAGATGTTCAGATTATAAAGGGAAAACTGGAGTCTGAGGGGATTCCTGTGTTTCTGAGGGATGAGAATACGCTCAACTCTGACCCATTGATAAGCAATGCTATCGGGGGCGTTAAACTACAGGTGTATTCGAAAGATAAGGAACGTGCTCTTGCCATATATAATGAGGTACGCGCTTACGCTTTGGATGAGAAAGACCAGCCTATAGTCTGCCCAAACTGCAAGGCCAGTAGGTCCGAGGTCTATTATAACAGGAAAGGTGTTTTTTATAAACTTTTTCCATTTTTTGAAAAAAGAAAATATAAGTGCTTAAATTGTGGTATTATCACTAATCCTCGTACCTAATGCAGAAAATATTTGTTAGCGGAATATCTACCGAAGTGGGCAAGACCATCGCTTCATCCATAATTACCGAAGCCTTGGCCGCAGATTACTGGAAGCCAGTACAAGCTGGGGATTTGGAAAATACGGACAGTCATAAAGTAGCGAGCTATATCAGCAATACCAAGACGGTCATTCATCCCAGTAGTTATGAGCTTAAAACACCTATGAGTCCGCATGCGGCAGCGGATATCGAAGGTGTTCGTATCGATAGGTTTCATATTAAAGAACCGGAAACGAACAACCATTTGGTCATAGAGGGTGCCGGAGGCCTGCTTGTGCCTTTGAACGAAGAAGATACCATGTTCGATATTATTATGCCCAATTACAAGGTGGTGGTGGTGTCCAGGCATTATTTAGGCAGTATAAATCACTCTTTGCTGACCATAAATTGGTTAAGACATAAGGGATATGATGTTTCCTTATTGTTCAGCGGCGACGCCAATCCGCATACGGAGAATATCATTCTTCAAAAGACAGGTGTTTCTTTAATTGGCAGAATTGAAGAAGAGCCGTTTTTTGATAAAAGCATCATAAAGAAATATGCCGATAAGTTCAGACATATTTTAGAAACCTTATAAGCGTTGCAGTATTTCTGCTTTTTCCACTACGCCGTGCACCCGATAGTGTTTCAATAAATAGGCATCTATATACGCATTTAGTTTTTCCTCCTTCTTGTCAAAAACACGTCGGCCTTGTCTTAAGACAATAGTTTTTGGGCGCAGTTCCTCCATAATATAGCGCAGTTCCTTAATTGCTTTATCTCTCTCATTATCAAAAAAAGGAAACAGCTCATCCCTACAAATATTACTTGGATGTGTAGCGGCCTTGGTCGGAGGTAGAGACTCTAAATTCCAATATCCTATGTGGTACCCAAGGAAAAGAATATTTTTTTTCTCTAGTTCGTTGTTGCGTATGTATTGGGGAGCCGTAAAACCTTCCCCGTTAAAAAAAGTACCGTTGTTAAATTTGTTCTGTATAATGTTCCCGTATTCTAGATAACTCTCCGTCGGTATCAGGAGTAAAAGTAACAGCATGGCCTTTGGTAACTTAGGCTTGTAATTGGAAACAAGAGCGTGAGCCGTGCTCGCTATTAGGATAAGCAGCATAGGGTAAAGCTGTATGAGATAATGCCCATTAATTCTGCCTCCCTTTAAAAAAGACAATAAGACACCAATAATGCCAACCGTAAGCAAGATGACCGTAGTATTTTTAAAATCTAACCAGCGTTTTTTCCACGAGAAAAATAAAAACCCACCGACCAAGAGAAACGTTGGGGCTAGTTTAAGTACCGAAAAACGTCTTGCTTCGGTATATTCCAATGGAGCTAAAATCACGGATTTCCACCAAATCATGACTTCACCTATTTTGTAATAAGGTAAAATAGTCAAGGCTATAATTACTAATATACCACCACCATACAGCATGGTGTTCCAGACCCATGAGGTATGTTTGGTCTTGTAAAATTTATAGAGTAGAAAAAGGCCAAGTAATAGAACGGGGTAGGCCATATTCAGTTTTACCATTACCGTTAGGCCCATGAACAGACCGGCTAGAAAGAACCATAATGGTTTTTTCTTTAAAATGAAAATGTATAGTCCCGGCACAAAAAAGGCCATACAAATATGTTCTGACATCACCCCTTGTAGACTTCCGAACAAACTCAGAAGTACTACACAGAAAACGGACATCCAGAACGCAACCTGTCTGGTGGTGATTCTAATGCTGATTTTAAAGGTAAAAAAAGCGGTTGCGACTACTAAAAGCGCACCGACGAAACGAATTGCTACAAAGCTTTTTCCAAATACAGAAATGATAATAGCAAAAAAAGCAAACGTTAATGGAGGTTTTAAATCCCAAAGTTCTAAGTATGGTAGTTGCCCATCTACCCAAGATTGTCCCATAAGAATAAACGTGCTTTCATCACGATCAATGTAATCCCTAAAAAAAAATGGAAATCGAATAAGAATGGTCAGCACTAATAAATTCAGAACAACCCATTTATCATTCAATCTTTGATAGTAAGAAAAAATAGAATGCGAGTGGTTTATTTTCATCTTATACTGGAACACCTCTTTTTAAAAGACGTAAAGATTTGCGCTGTTAATCTCGGATTGGGCAAAAATAAAAGAACCATTTCGTTCTTTTATTTCCCATCTTTGCAAGATAGATAAATTGAGGATTTTTAGATTCTATGAAAGCGCAAAATCTATCGGAAAGAGATAAAAAACATCTGTGGCATCCACTGACCCAGCATAAAACTGCGGCACTTCCTGTGGGTATCGTTAAGGCGAAAGGTGCTTTATTCTGGGATGAGGAAGGACGAGCGTATATAGACGGAATCGCTTCTTGGTATACAGCCATGTACGGGCATTGTAATGAATATATCATTAATGCTGTCACGGCACAGATGAAGCAATTGGATTTCGTGATTTTCAGCGGTTTTACACATGAGCCTGCCGTGCAGTTATCAGAAAGACTACTGAAAATACTACCGCCTAATCAAGAGAAGATATTTTTCAATGATAATGGCTCTACCGCTGTGGAAGCTGGGATTAAAATGACCTTGCAATATCATCACAATAAAGGCGAAAAAAGAGACGTACTAATAGCCTTTGAAGATGGTTTCCATGGAGATACTTTTGGGGCTATGAGTGCCTCGGGGATTTCGTCGTATAATGGACCTTTTGATGAATTTCTATTAAAAGTAAAACGTATTCCTACTCCGCAAGAGGATACTATTGAGGAGGTACTTTCGCAATTGGAAACCATTGTGCGAAACCATAAATGTGCGGCCTTTATTTTTGAGCCTTTGGCCCAGGGAGCCGCGGGAATGAAATTTCATTCTGTAAAAGGCTTGGATGCAGTAATAGAAAAATGCCAAGAATTGGATATCCTTTGCATTGCGGATGAAATAATGACCGGTTTTGGTAAAACAGGCAAGAATTTCGCTTCCGAGAATCTAGAGCATCAACCAGATATCATATGCCTTAGCAAAGCACTTACAGCAGGAATGTTCCCTTTGAGCATTACCAGTTGCTCTAAGAACGTATATGAGGCTTTTTTAAGTGAAGACGTTCATAAGGGCTTTTTTCACGCACATACGTTTAGTGCCCATCCCATTGGTTGTACCGCTGCCTTGGCCGGATTAGACCTGTTGGAATCTCCTGAAATATTGGAAAGACGCACCTGTATAAAAAATGCACACGAACATTTTGTAAGCGAGATTAAAGGCCATCCAAAAGTAGGCAATGCACGCTGCATGGGGGTAATTATGGCTATTGATTTGAATGTAGAAATGGAGCGCTATGGTAATCTAAGGGATGAATTATATCAATTTTTTATAAATAGGGGCGTAATTTTACGTCCATTGGGAAACACCGTATATGTTTTGCCACCTTATGTGATTACCAATGAACAATTACATAATATTTATGAGGTAATCATAGAACTATTGGAAACCTTTTAAAAATTATTTTGAAAGAAGAAATATCCATAACAGCAGTTGCTTCTATATCTCCTTTGGGAGAATCATTAGAAGGTGCTTTTGAAAAGTATCAGCAACGAAATCATTGTTTTACGCATCGAAAATATGACAAAGAGAGCACGTGGGTAGCTCCTTTGCCTGACGATGTTTTGGAGAAAATTACAGAGTTAAGAAATTCAGATTCCAAATACCAGAATTTGGATAACAGTGTACTTTACGCCATTTACGCCTCTAGAAAAGCGATTAAGACTGCGGGATGGTCAGGGGAGAACAATTTTGGAATAAACATTGGTTCGTCGCGAGGGGCTACAGCGCTTTTTGAAAAATTCCATGAGGAGTACCTGCAAAATGGCAGAACAGCGACGCTAACTTCACCTACAACAACCTTAGGAAATATTTCATCATGGGTCGGTCATGATTTACAGACTAAGGGCCCGGATGTATCGCACTCCATTACATGCTCTACGGCATTACACTCCTTATTGAACGGCGTTGCATGGATTCAAGGAGGTATGGCGGATAAGTTTTTGGTAGGAGGTAGTGAGGCACCCCTGACCCCATTCACCATAGCACAACTAAAAGCATTGAAAATTTATACGTCTTCTGCTGGGGCTTCGAGCGGAGTCGAAAAGTCGTATCCTTGTAAAGCCCTAGACTTAACCAAAAGAAAAAATACCATGGTCTTGGGCGAAGCCGCATCCATGGCGTGTTTGCAAAGGGGTACTTCAAAAAACACTTTAGCTATTATCAAAGGAGTTGGCTATGCTACGGAACCCTTGGAGCATAATGTGTCCATATCCACCGATGCCGTCTGCTTTCAGCGATCTATGAAAATGGCCTTAGGTGAAATTTCACCGGATGAGGTTGATGCTATTGTCATGCACGCACCTGGCACTATCAAGGGAGATTTAAGTGAATACCATGCCATAAAAAAAGTTTTTTGTAACAAACAGCCTTTTTTAACTACAAATAAGTGGAAAGTAGGGCACACCTTTGGAGCTTCGGGAATGCTAAGTATAGAAATGGCAATTCTCATGTTGCAAAATCAACAGGTTATAAAAGTACCGTATGTCACTTACGATAACGTTCCTAAAACTATCCAAAACGTATTGGTCAATGCCGTAGGCTTTGGAGGTAATGCGGTTAGTGTATTTCTAGGGCGACCCTAAAAACTAATGTTCTTTTGCTAAATATACATATGGTTAACTTACTTTTTTTCATGAACTATTTAAACGTTACTATTATTATTTCTACTTGAATTCCGCTATTTTTGAAATCTGCAAACAACCTAAGATTTTATGAGCAAAGTGAGAAATAATTGGACGAAAGAAGAAATTCTTGATATTTATAATAAACCGTTAATGGAGTTGCTTTATGAAGCAGCTACGGTTCATAGAAAAAACCACGACCCCAACACGGTCCAAGTTTCCACACTACTTTCTATAAAAACCGGAGGTTGCCCTGAGGATTGTGGCTATTGCCCGCAAGCAGCGCGTTATCATACAGATATTGAAGGGAATGATTTAATGACGGTTCCGCATGTAAAGGCGCAGGCACTTAGGGCTAAAGCTTCAGGAAGTTCGCGTGTTTGTATGGGAGCAGCATGGCGTAATGTAAAGGATGGTCCGGAGTTTGATCAGGTTTTGGAGATGGTGCGCACCATCAATAAATTGGATATGGAAGTTTGCTGCACATTAGGGATGATTACGGAAAATCAGGCGAAACGACTGGCAGAGGCCGGACTCTATGCGTATAACCATAATCTGGATACCTCAGAGGATTATTATAAGGATGTGATTTCTACAAGAGCTTTTGAAGATCGTTTAGATACCATAGATAATGTTAGGAAGACCAACGTTACGGTATGTAGCGGTGGTATTATAGGCATGGGAGAACAGTTGGAGGACAGAGCCGGGATGCTTGTTGCACTGGCTTCTTTAAGTCCGCAGCCAGAGTCTACGCCTATTAACGCTTTGGTGCCTGTGGAAGGAACGCCCATGGAAGACATAG
The DNA here is from genome assembly GCF_002742365.1 of Maribacter sp. 4U21. Taxonomy (NCBI): domain Bacteria; kingdom Pseudomonadati; phylum Bacteroidota; class Flavobacteriia; order Flavobacteriales; family Flavobacteriaceae; genus Maribacter; species Maribacter sp. 4U21. The sequence goes on along the minus strand of NZ_MDGN01000009.1, from coordinate 178,060 downwards.
CACCCGTTGCTATATGGGACATGATTCGTATGGTAGCCACAACGCGTATTGTTTTACCAGAAACACAAGTGCGTTTATCTGCCGGTAGAACAGAAATGAGTAGAGAAGGGCAGGCCATGTGTTTCTTTGCAGGAGCCAATTCCATTTTTGCAGGAGATAAATTATTGACAACACCCAATCCGGATGTTAACGAGGATATGGAGATGTTCAAGCTTTTAGGCTTAAACCCTCAGAAACCGTTTACTAAAGTTTCCCAACCAAAAACAGTCGAAGCATCGGACTCTGAGTTTAAACCGTTAGGAGAGAAACCAAAATGGACAAGACCGGGTCATAAAATTGAGCGTAATGAGGAGGCAAAACTAAAAGCCAAATTGACGGACTAACCTTTTTATTATTGAACTTTTAAGATATTCTTTTCAAGAGCTTGCCTAAATTTGAGGTTCTAAAAACCCAAAAGTCCATTGAAGTTAGTTGAAATAAATAGGGTACAATCTATCACAAAGAAAGACTTTGTAAAGAACTATTTAAAACCACAAAAACCTTTGGTGATTGAGGAGTTTGATGGCAATTGGGCCGCGCACAAAAAATGGTCTTTAGATTACATGAAAGAGATGGCTGGGGATAAAATAGTTCCCTTGTATGATGACCGTCCCGTACATCACAAAGATGGTTTTAACGAGCCCCATGCAGAGATGTTGATGTCCGAGTATGTAGATCTTTTGAAGTGTGAACCTACCAAGTACAGAATTTTTCTTTGGAATATTTTAAAGGAAGTACCGGCTTTGCAGAAGGACTTTAGTTATCCCGATTTCGGGATCAGGCTACTAAAAGGCGTTCCTATGTTATTTTTCGGAGGAAAGGATTCACACACGTTTATGCATTATGATATTGATCTGGCCAATATTTTTCATTTTCATTTTGAGGGGGAAAAGGAGTGTATTCTGTTTCCGCAATCGCAGAATAAATACCTTTATAAGGTACCGCATGCTATAATCACGCACGAAAGTATCGATTTTTCTAATCCAGATTTCAAAAAATGGCCTGCTTTGGAGAAGGCAAGCGGCTACAAAACTACCTTAAAGCACGGTGAGGTATTGTATATGCCTGAAGGATTTTGGCATTATATGAAATACAAAACACCGGGCTTTTCAATGAGTTTACGCGGGTTGGCCCGAAATCCTAAAAATTTTGCCCACGCGGCCTACAATATCTTCGTTATGCGCCATTTTGATGTATTGATGCGAAAATTACAAGGCCAACGATGGATTGAGCGAAAGAATAAAAAAGCAATAGTCAACACTAATGCCAATATTGGAATTAAGGAATAAGCTCCTTCATTTTTTCATAGACCAAATGACTTTCCCAGCCACGGTAAAGTAAATAGTCAGCAAGTTTTTTTCTTTTTTTAAGCTTGTTTGACTCGTTCAGTTGTAGGAGTCTTTTTCTCGCAAGAGCATCCAGGGTTTTTATGTAATCTACCTCAGTAATCTCCTTCAAAGCCGTATTAATATTATACTTGGAAATATCACGTTGTTTCAGTTCTGTCACGATACGTTTTTTGCCCCATTTTTTTATATTGAACTTACCTCTGGCAAAACTTTTCGCAAAGCGTTCTTCGTTCAAATAGTTCTCCTGTATAAGTTGAGTAACAATCTGGTCAATGGCCACGGGAATCATCCCCATCTGCTTTAATTTGCTAATTACTTCCTTATGGCACCGGTCTTGATAAGCGCAATAGCTTTCCAGTTTTTTAGTGGCCTCCGTGAGGGAATATGCTTTGTTTTGTAACATAGGTCAAAAATAAGAAAACCTTTTACGGCTTTAGACAAACAAAAAAGCGACCCCGTTGCTGAGGTCGCTTAAATTTTAAATCTGTTTATTCTTTAACAGACCCTAAGAAAAAATTAGGGTTAGTTCAACTTCCTTTTTCATCGCTCTTCGCTTTGAAAAAAGAGTTTCACTAATATATGGTTTTACCGTCCTTATTCTTAAAACGGTATTCAAGATACGTATATGCATCCCTAGGTTGTATTCTAATCCATCTCTTATGCTCTAAGAACCACTTAAAGCGTATAGATAGGAAACCTTTTGTAAGATAGGCTGCAATGAAAGGATGTATATTTAGTGTTATGCTGTTATCCTTAGCAGGTCCTTTCAATAGACGTTCAAGATCCACGTTTATTTTATCTATTAAGACTATAGGAGCTTCTACTTCCTGCCCACTATTATTAGGGTTTTCCTCAGTAGTCTTAATATTCATTTCGGGTCTTACACGTTGCCTTGTTATTTGGATAAGCCCAAACTTACTTGGCGGTAGAATCTTGTGTTTAGCACGGTCATCTTTCATTTCATCTCTAAGATGTTCAAAAAGTTTTTTCCTGTGCTGCGCTTTGACCATATCAATGAAATCCACTACAATGATACCTCCCATATCCCTAAGACGCAATTGTCTAGCTATTTCGGAGGCGGCCAACAAGTTTACCTCTAGGGCAGTGTCTTCTTGGTTCTTTGCCTTATTGGAACGGTTGCCGCTATTTACGTCAACTACATGAAGTGCTTCGGTATGTTCTATAATCAAATAGGCACCTTTGCTCATTGTAGCCGTTCGTCCAAAAGAGGTTTTAATCTGCCTTTCTATTCCGAATTTTTCAAAAATGGGAACATTGGCTTTATAATGTTTGACTATCGATTCTTTGTTAGGAGCGATTTCCGTAACGTAATCCTTAATTTCATCAAACAGCGTGGTGTCATCAACATGTATACCGGTAAAACTGTCGTTGAAAACATCTCTTAATATAGAGGATGCTCTGTTAAGTTCTACCAATACCTTTGAAGGTGTTTGAGCGCGATATAATTTTTTACACATTGTGGACCATTTGTCCAACAAGTTTTCTAGATCTTTATCTAGTTCTGCTACTTTTTTGCCTTCTGCAACTGTTCTTATGATTACTCCAAATCCTTTTGGTTTTATACTTTTCACAAGTCTCTTTAACCTATCTTTTTCTTTTGAGCTTCCAATTTTTTGAGATACGGAAACGCGGTCGGAAAAAGGAACCATTACTAAATAGCGTCCAGCTATAGAAAGTTCTGAACTTATTCTTGGTCCTTTGGTGGATATGGGTTCTTTAACAATTTGCACTAAAAGAGATTGATTGGCTTTAATAACATCTGTTATTACGCCATGTTTGTCAATATCCTTATCAAATGGAAAATCTTTTAGGGAGTAATCCCTTAATTTACCTGTACTCACTTGTTTAGTGAACTTTAGCATTGAAGAAAGCTGTGGTCCCAGATCATGGTAATGCAAAAACGCATCTTTTTCATACCCTACATTGACGAATGCAGCGTTTAACCCAGTGACCGGCTTCCGAATTTTAGCGAGAAAAATATCGCCTACGGAAAAGTTATTATTGTCTTCTTCTTTATGTAGTTCAGTGAGTTTCCCATCTTTAAGCAAAGCAAAATCAACAGAATTGGAACTAGATCTTACGATTAATTCTCTATTCACCTGAATATATTTGTATTTATCCTGCTTCAAAAAAGCGGATAAATAGATTAAACAATGTTAGAAACAGATTCGTTTGAACCTGCCGAGATTCGTCTTTGGAATCCCTATGTCAAGGAACGTATTAAAATGAAAAAGTAGTTTAAAAAACTACTTTTTCTTGTGTCGGTTAGCTCTTCTACGCTTTTTGCGCTTATGTGTAGCTACCTTATGTCTCTTTCTTTTTTTACCACTCGGCATAAAGTTCTTCTTTTAGATTATTATTTTACTTGTACGTTGCTTTTTACTCCTTCTACAAAAACCTTAGCTGGTTTAAAGGCGGGTATGTTGTGGGCAGGTATTTTTATGGTCGTGTTCTTAGAAATATTCCTTCCAGTCTTTTCTGCTCTAGTTTTTATAATAAAACTACCAAAACCTCTAAGGTAAACATTATCTCCACCTTCCAATGAAGTTTTCACTTCTTCCATAAAGGATTCTACCGTTGCCTGTACATCTCCTTTTTCAATTCCCAGCTTATCTGAGATTTTAGATACAATTTCCGCTTTCGTCATCTTACAATATTAGATTTTCTGTATGTTTTTTCGGGTTGCAAATATATAAATTAAATTCAATCTTTCTTTCTAAAGGGCTAATTTTAAGTATATAAACTGCTACTTTTAACGCTTAGTATTAAAGTGAATGTCATTTTCCGATAAAATCCTCGATTGGTACCAGCATAATAAGCGCAATTTACCTTGGCGAGGTACTATCAATCCTTATAATATATGGCTTTCCGAAATTATACTTCAGCAAACTAGGGTGGCTCAGGGTACGCCCTATTACTTGAAGTTTATTGAAGCCTTTCCTAACGTAGAGGATATGGCCAAGGCCTCCGAAGCGCAAATACTGAAACTTTGGCAAGGACTGGGCTATTATTCCAGGGCCAGGAACCTTCATGCAACGGCTAAAATGGTGGTAGCCGATTATGGAGGCAAATTCCCAAGCACCTATAAAGAACTATTGAGATTAAAGGGTGTTGGTGATTATACCGCAAGTGCAATTGCCTCTATATGTTTTAACGAACGTCAAGCCGTTGTAGATGGCAACGTGTATAGGGTATTGGCCAGATACTTTGGTATTGATATACCTATTAATAGTACGGACGGTGTAAAACATTTTAAATCCTTAGCGCAGGAGTTGCTTCATGAAAGTAACGTTCGGGACTATAACCAAGGTATTATGGAATTTGGAGCAATACAATGCGCACCAAAAAAACCGTATTGCCTGCACTGCCCGTTAAATAATGGTTGCGTGGCTTTAAAAGAAGGAAAAGTAGATTTGTTACCCATAAAGTTAAAAAAGACAAAGGTCAGAAATCGTTATTTCAATTATTTGGTTCCCATCCTGAACCATAAAAAGGGGAATACACAAACCATATTGAGACAACGACAGGGAAAGGGGATTTGGCAGCATTTGTGGGAGTTTCCCCTGCTGGAATCTGAATCTGAATTAAATTTGGAACAAATAGAAAAGGAATACCGGCAAGTATTGGATTTCAATGAAAAAGTGAATATTACTTTGTTTAATACCAAAAGTATAGTTCATAAATTATCTCATCAACATCTGAACACTAAGTTTTGGATATTAGAAGGAAACCTAAGTAGCGAAGAAGGTATTTCTATTACAGAAATAAAGAAATTTCCAGTACCTGTTTTAATAGCGGATTTCATGAAAACATTTAAATTTTAGTACTTTTGATTATTAGACAAAAATTATGAGCGGTACATTGAATAAAGTGATGCTGATAGGGCATCTGGGAGATGAAGTAAAGATGCATTATTTTGAAGGTGGGGGCAGCATTGGAAGGTTCCCGATAGCCACGAATGAGACCTATACAAGCAAGCAGACCGGAGAACGTGTTACGAATACGGACTGGCATAATATTGTGGTGAGGAACAAAGCGGCTGAAATATGTGAGAAATATTTGAGCAAGGGAGACAAGGTATATGTGGAAGGAAGATTAAAAAATAGACAGTGGCAAGGAGAGGACGGTAATACAAGGTATACCACTGAAGTTCACGTGCAAGAATTTACCTTCCTATCTACCAAAAAGGAAAGTATGGCCAATAACGCAGGGCAAGCCTCTCAACCTGTGGCTCAACCAACAGCTCAGCAGGCTAACCCTAGCGCGCAGCAGAGCTCACCTGCACCGGTAAGTCAACCCGAACAGGAAGACGATCTACCTTTTTAAATATTTGTAAACAGTAACCTTTTGGACCCTGACCCTTTACTTTATAGTTTAAATTTTATGGTGATGGACGGTGCCTTTGCACTTAATATTGGAGTGCTTGTACTATTGTTGCTCTGTTCTGCCATGATTTCTGGAGCAGAAGTTGCCCTTTTTGGGCTTTCTCCCACGGAGGTAAACGAAATTCAAGAACAAAAAACGGCAAAAGGGAATATCCTGATCAAACTTCTAGAGCGTCCTAAAAAGCTTTTGGCAACGATATTAATCGCCAATAATGCAATCAATATAGGCGTGGTGTTATTATTCAATGTTATTGGGGACACTCTTTTTTCAAATATTAACTATTCGCTTTTTGGGGTGGTTTCCTTACGTTTTTTGTTAGAGGTGGTAGCGGCCACTTTTCTTATTTTAATGTTTGGAGAGATTTTACCCAAAATCTACGCCAACAGAAACAGGATGGACTTTTCCCACTTTATGGCTTACCCGTTAAAAACCTTAGATTTTTTATTCTCGCCTTTTAGCCTTCCAATGCGAGCAGGAACCATATTTCTGTATAATAAACTTGGAAAGGAAAAATCTAGTTTAAGCGTTGATCATCTATCCCAAGCGTTGGAACTTACCTCGGATGGAGATACCACCAAGGAAGAGCAAAAAATATTACAGGGAATTGTTTCCTTCGGGAATACGGATACCAAGCAGGTAATGCGCCCTCGAATAGATATTTTTTCATTGAACGACCAAATGAAATTTCCGGAGGTCTTGGAAGAGATTAAAAAGAACGGATATTCCAGAATACCAGTTTTTTCGGATAATATAGATAATGTCTTGGGAGTACTTTATGTTAAAGATTTACTTCCTTATTTAGACCGTAAATCCTTTAATTGGACCAGCCTTATTCGTGAGCCTTATTTTGTTCCTGAGAATAAAAAGTTGGATGATTTGCTATCCGAATTTCAAGAGAAGAAAAACCATTTGGCCGTAGTGGTAGATGAGTATGGTGGAACCTCTGGAATCGTTACCCTAGAGGATATCATCGAAGAAATAGTTGGTGATATAAGCGATGAGTTCGATGATGAGGATTTAATCTTTTCCAAGCTAGACGACTTTAACTACGTCTTCGAAGGAAAAACAGCTTTAAAGGATTTTTATAGGGTTGTAAAACTGGAAGACGAAACACCATTCGAGGAGAATAAGGGAGAATCTGAAACCATTGCGGGTTTTGTGTTAGAAATAGCAGGGAGTTTTCCTAAAAGGGGAGAACAAGTAGTCTTTGAGAATTACAAGTTTGTTGTAGAAAGTCTGGATAAAAAGAGGTTAAAGCAAATTAAAGTTATTTTGCCACATGAAGCGTAGATATGTCATTGCTATAATCACCATAATGTGTGTCATAGGTGCTTGCAAGAATGAGCCTATTCCAAAGCCTAAGGCAGAAATACGGTTAGAATATCCTCAAGGACAACCAGCTACTTTAGAAACCGAAAATTTTAGCTTTCAGTACAACCAGTTGTCAAAAGCAGAGGCGAATAAGGACCAGGCCTTTACCTTAACGTATCCTGATATGAAGGGTGCAATCTTCATCAGTTATAAAAAAGTGACGAACAATATAGACAAGCTCATCATAGATGCCAAACGTTTAAGCTATGAACACGCTGTTAAGGCAGATAACATTGTGGAGCAGCCTTATGTGAATCCGGAAGCCGGTGTTTACGGTGCATTGTTTGAAGTACAGGGAAATGCCGCATCACAGTCTCAATTCTTTGTCACGGATAGTGTAGAACACTTTTTAACCGGTTCTGTGTATTTTTATACAAAACCGAACTACGATTCTATTTTGCCTGCGGCGGCATATCTACAAAACGATATCCGTCGAATCATGGAAACATTACGATGGAAAGAATAAATTCTTCAATCATGCAAAAGCAAGATGTATTGGATTGTCATGAAAGAATAATACCGTACATACATCATACCCCTGTCCTAACTTCAAGATTGATTGATAAAGAAATAGGAACATCGGTTTATTTTAAATGTGAAAATTTTCAAAGGGCCGGAGCGTATAAAATAAGAGGTGCCACGAATGCCATTTTGCAGTTGACCCACGCGCAAAGAAAAAATGGAGTGGTTACCCACTCCTCAGGAAATTTTGCACAAGCGGTTTCATTGGCAGCCAAAAGTTTAGATATCAAAGCCCATATTGTAATGCCGTCCTCTGCTCCTGAGGTAAAGAAAATAGGAGTTAAAGAATATGATGGTATTATTTACGAATGCGCTCCTACGCTAGAAGCTAGACAGGCCATGGCCGATAAGATTGGCAAAGATACCGGAGCCTCTTTTTTACACCCATCAAATGATAAAAACGTCATAATCGGTCAAGGGACGGCCGCATTAGAACTCTTAAAGCAAATTCCGGATATCAATGCTATTTTTTGTCCGGTGGGTGGCGGTGGACTCATAGCCGGTTCCGCTATTGCGGCGAAGCATTTTGGCACGAATTGTGCCGTATTAGGAGGCGAACCTTTTGAGGCCGATGATGCTTACCGCTCGCTTAAAAGTGGAAAAATTGAGGGTAATAATAGCGTAAATACCATTGCTGATGGACTCAAAACTACCTTGGGGGACAATAATTTCCCTATAATAAAGGAGCACGTTAAGAAGATAGTCAGGGTTACGGAAGAGGAGATAGTTCTGGCTATGCGATTGGTATGGGAGCGCATGAAAATCATCATTGAACCGTCTAGTGCGGTTACCGTAGCTGCTTTGAAACGAGAAGTGTCCGAAAATCCCAAACAGTATTCAGAGAAAAAAATAGGCATCATTATATCTGGCGGAAATGTAGATTTAAACAATTTGCCGTTTTAAATGCTTTAGAGTCTAGTCGGCCAGCAGTTTCTCCGCCTTTTCAATACTAGTATTGATTTGTTCTTTAACTGCTTTTACTTTTTCTTCCTCCTCGTTAAGCCATTTTTGTTTTTCTGGAGTAAGCGCTTTACCCTCTAAGATTTCTTCAGAATCAAATCGGTCTCCAAAACCTTTCATCCAATCCATCATGGATTCATTGGCTCTTTGTAATTCGCGCATTGTTTTTGCTTCTGGCGATTCGGCACCGAGAGAATCTGCCATGGGCTTTAATTTGCCTACTAAACTTCCAAGTTTTCCCATTTTTGGCATTACTTCATCGTGAATGGCCATCACATGTTCCATCTGTGTAGACTCCTCTTTTTCATTCTTTTTTTCCTCGTTACAAGATAGAAGAAAAGGCACACAGGCGAGTATTAGGAGATATTTTTTCATCTTATTTATTCTTTTATGGTGATGGAATTTATAGAGTAAACATACGTTTTAACCTTGGTACTGGTAATAACACTTTCTAATTCCGCGATAGATACCACTTCAGGGTTAAACTTAACAAGGGCCTCTTTTTTCTCATAACTAACCTCTGCAGCAATGACCCCAGGGGTGTTTTGTAAATTCAGGCCTATTTTATCCGCGCATCCTTCCTGGCAGGCCATACCATCAATACCTACTATGGCAGTGCTGGTCCTTTGATTGTGCTCAATGCTCGTGTTTTTCTCTACTACGTCTTGTCTTAATATTGAATTGGACATGATGACAAGTAAAAGAAGAGATAAGAATAGCTTCATAGTATAGAAATCCTTTTAGAACAATTAATCTTTTTTCAGGTCAGGATATTAAGACTGCTTCCCTACAAGGTTGTAAAGATACCAAATATTGAAAACGTCCTAAGAAGTCGGTTAATAAAAAAGCTTTCTTTTTTACTCACTAAAAAACCTCATTTTTGCAGTAAAATTGCGAGACTTGAAAATTAGAAACCGAAAGTGGCTTTATCTTATAGTATTGTCCCTTATTTGGGGAACTTCCTATATACTCATTAAAAAGGGTCTGGTGGGTTTTACTCCACTTCAATTAGGTGCCTTACGGATTATTATTTCTGGATGTCTTTTATTGATTATAGGATATGGTTCTTTAAAAACTATTCGAAAGAAGGACTGGAAATGGTTAGCGCTATCCGGTTTTATAGGTAGCTTTTTCCCTATGTTTCTCTTTGCATTTGCTGAAACCGAAATAGATAGTAGTGTAACCGCAGTTTTGAATTCTTTAGTGCCATTATTTACTTTGTTCGTTGGGCTTTTCGCATTTGGGATATCCTTTAGCAGAAATCAGTTCATTGGGGTTTTAATCGGTTTACTGGGGGCTAGTTTGCTTGTGTTGTTCGGGAGTAGTATAAATCCGGACCAAAATTATTGGTATACAGGTTTCGTGCTCATAGCCACTATTTGTTATGCTTGCAATGCTAATATTATAAAGAGCAAATTACAGGAGGTCAGTCCCATGGGAATTGCTGTCGGAAATTTTGTCTGTATCCTTATTCCCGGTTTTGTGCTACTGCCTTTTTCTGGAGCACTGGATAATGAAGTTCTAGATGGGAGCTTTTTCTGGAGTTCGTTGGGCTACATCGTAATTCTATGTGTTATAAGTACCTGTATTGCCAAGGTTATCTTCAATAGGTTAATTCAGATTTCTTCTCCCATATTTTCCGTCTCGGTTACCTACCTTATCCCTATTGTAGGAATTTTTTGGGGAATAGTAGATGGTGAAACTTTCAGTATAAAGCAACTGGGAGCTTCATTATTAATCTTGGTCGGAGTGTATTTGGTAAATAAAAAGCCTAGGTAAGCAAAGTAATTTACAACGCTTGTAGCAATATTTTACTGAGCTCACTAGATTGCTTTATTCTTGGACTTGTTTATTGTTTTTTATAGGAATTCATCGGTCGCTTCGCTCGGTCAGTTCTTTAATTTTAAGGATGATTCACAGGATGTAAGGGCTGTTTATATCTCCTGTTACGGTTGTGAATTGCTTTCAGTTCTTTAATTTTAAGGATGATTCACAGGACGCTTCGCCTACATTCTTACCGCCCTGTAGTTGTGAATTGCTTTCAGTTCTTTAATTTTAAGGATGATTCACAGGTAAAATACTAAACACAAAATACGATGACTAGTTGTGAATTGCTTTCAGTTCTTTAATTTTAAGGATGATTCACAGGAAATATTCATCATATTAGTTATCTATTAGAGTTGTGAATTGCTTTCAGTTCTTTAATTTTAAGGATGATTCACAGGGGAAACGGTATAACTGTGGGTCATAGTGGGTTGTGAATTGCTTTCAGTTCTTTAATTTTAAGGATGATTCACAGGGCAACGCTGGTATTACTTCCAATAAAATAAGTTGTGAATTGCTTTCAGTTCTTTAATTTTAAGGATGATTCACAGGCTACGCTACGAACAACAAAGGAGTTATTGGTTGTGAATTGCTTTCAGTTCTTTAATTTTAAGGATGATTCACAGGAAATTACCAACTCTTAAAGTACCGTTGTAGTTGTGAATTGCTTTCAGTTCTTTAATTTTAAGGATGATTCACAGGAGGGGGTTTAAAGCAGGTGTTCGTGTTAGAGTTGTGAATTGCTTTCAGTTCTTTAATTTTAAGGATGATTCACAGGTTATAAGCTTTGTCGGATTGCATGAACTGGTTGTGAATTGCTTTCAGTTCTTTAATTTTAAGGATGATTCACAGGGCGAGTCGAACACGGTTAAAGAAGGGCTAGTTGTGAATTGCTTTCAGTTCTTTAATTTTAAGGATGATTCACAGGATACAACTAAACCTATCATTGTCCAGAGTAGTTGTGAATTGCTTTCAGTTCTTTAATTTTAAGGATGATTCACAGGACGAAAAATGCTTAAGGTTATAGCTCACTAGTTGTGAATTGCTTTCAGTTCTTTAATTTTAAGGATGATTCACAGGGGAGGCTCTAACGACTGCGTTCCTATGGTGTTGTGAATTGCTTTCAGTTCTTTAATTTTAAGGATGATTCACAGGATTACGTTGTCAGGTATAATATTGTCCGTAGTTGTGAATTGCTTTCAGTTCTTTAATTTTAAGGATGATTCACAGGAAAATCCCTTACCTCCCCTGTAGCCTCCTTGTTGTGAATTGCTTTCAGTTCTTTAATTTTAAGGATGATTCACAGGTAAGAAAGCAAGATTTGAACTATCCGAAGGTTGTGAATTGCTTTCAGTTCTTTAATTTTAAGGATGATTCACAGGAATTGCTACCTAATATAAAACTAGTAACTAGTTGTGAATTGCTTTCAGTTCTTTAATTTTAAGGATGATTCACAGGACATAGACGACCAAAGAAGCTAAGGCGTTAGTTGTGAATTGCTTTCAGTTCTTTAATTTTAAGGATGATTCACAGGAATTATCCACCACAGTACCGCCCGTGATTAGTTGTGAATTGCTTTCAGTTCTTTAATTTTAAGGATGATTCACAGGTTATACAAAGCACGTTGTACGTAATGCTAAGTTGTGAATTGCTTTCAGTTCTTTAATTTTAAGGATGATTCACAGGAGGATATACGGGTAAACCCAACCTCTGCGGGTTGTGAATTGCTTTCAGTTCTTTAATTTTAAGGATGATTCACAGGAAAATCAAGTGTTGAAACATAAAAAAAGTAGTTGTGAATTGCTTTCAGTTCTTTAATTTTAAGGATGATTCACAGGAATCACAAAATATTTTTCGTCCATTTTTTAGTTGTGAATTGCTTTCAGTTCTTTAATTTTAAGGATGATTCACAGGCAGACCTGAACTTGGTAATCATGTTCTGTGGTTGTGAATTGCTTTCAGTTCTTTAATTTTAAGGATGATTCACAGGTCGAGGAAAGAAACGTTAGAATGGTTTTCGGTTGTGAATTGCTTTCAGTTCTTTAATTTTAAGGATGATTCACAGGTTTGCTCCAGTTTGTATACCACTACTATTGTTGTGAATTGCTTTCAGTTCTTTAATTTTAAGGATGATTCACAGGTTATATGTAAAATCTTCAGCACCCCCTATAGTTGTGAATTGCTTTCAGTTCTTTAATTTTAAGGATGATTCACAGGTTGGTATAGACAATTATGTTGCTGGGCCTGGTTGTGAATTGCTTTCAGTTCTTTAATTTTAAGGATGATTCACAGGTTGTAGTGTCGATACTTTACGGCCTAGGGGTTGTGAATTGCTTTCAGTTCTTTAATTTTAAGGATGATTCACAGGAAGTAGTTGAAGTAATTTAAAGGTTTAATAGTTGTGAATTGCTTTCAGTTCTTTAATTTTAAGGATGATTCACAGGCGTTAGGAATAACAGTTTTACAGGAATAGGGTTGTGAATTGCTTTCAGTTCTTTAATTTTAAGGATGATTCACAGGATGTAGGGATTTTGTTGTTGTAATGGTTTAGTTGTGAATTGCTTTCAGTTCTTTAATTTTAAGGATGATTCACAGGAGGAACACATGAATATGGGGGCTAACATAGGTTGTGAATTGCTTTCAGTTCTTTAATTTTAAGGATGATTCACAGGAAAATTTTCATATGCGTTTATTTGAGTTAAGTTGTGAATTGCTTTCAGTTCTTTAATTTTAAGGATGATTCACAGGACGTTTTCGTGAACGTGTCGTTTCCGTGAGTTGTGAATTGCTTTCAGTTCTTTAATTTTAAGGATGATTCACAGGTAGTAAAACTATCCTTCATTCAGATACAAGGTTGTGAATTGCTTTCAGTTCTTTAATTTTAAGGATGATTCACAGGAATATGAACGTATTTTTAGACTGGAACACCGTTGTGAATTGCTTTCAGTTCTTTAATTTTAAGGATGATTCACAGGAAAGTTTTAGTGTTTGTACTTATGCCTTTAGTTGTGAATTGCTTTCAGTTCTTTAATTTTAAGGATGATTCACAGGGTAAGCCTAACCGCATGGACGGGGTCACCGTTGTGAATTGCTTTCAGTTCTTTAATTTTAAGGATGATTCACAGGCTTAATGTAGCCTTGTATATAACTAACGTAGTTACGAATTGCTTTCAGTTCTTTAATTTTAAGGATGATTCACAGGTTAAAAATAGTATTGATGAACTCAAGGCCGGTTGTGAATTGCTTTCAGTTCTTTAATTTTAAGGATGATTCACAGGAAGTTTTAGTGTTTGTGCTTATGCCTTTAGTTGTGAATTGCTTTCAGTTCTTTAATTTTAAGGATGATTCACAGGCGGATATTGTAAGAAAGTTGAACCGACTTAGTTGTGAATTGCTTTCAGTTCTTTAATTTTAAGGATGATTCACAGGATTTTATTTAAATATTAAAATCGTTAGTAGTTGTGAATTGCTTTCAGTTCTTTAATTTTAAGGATGATTCACAGGTTTTTTCGGTCGTGTAGGAGGTGTTTGTAAGTTGTGAATTGCTTTCAGTTCTTTAATTTTAAGGATGATTCACAGGTTGAACTGTGACAGGGAAGGAATGATTATAGTTGTGAATTGCTTTCAGTTCTTTAATTTTAAGGATGATTCACAGGGAGCCTGCAAGAAAAGCAAAGGCACGTTGGTTGTGAATTGCTTTCAGTTCTTTAATTTTAAGGATGATTCACAGGGAAACATTGTGATTATGTAGAAAACAGTAAGTTGTGAATTGCTTTCAGTTCTTTAATTTTAAGGATGATTCACAGGCTATTGTATTATCATTGTTGTAGAAAGAAAGTTGTGAATTGCTTTCAGTTCTTTAATTTTAAGGATGATTCACAGGTTAGAAACGGGTTGGGTAACTGGACAAATAGTTGTGAATTGCTTTCAGTTCTTTAATTTTAAGGATGATTCACAGGAATAAAATAATATGTTTACCAACTAATGTAGTTGTGAATTGCTTTCAGTTCTTTAATTTTAAGGATGATTCACAGGATACTTGTTGTAATTGGCTGGTATCCTGTTTTTTATGGTTAGTTGTAGAAGTAGTGAAATTAAGCTTTATTTGACGGTTTTAACTAAACGCTTTTTTTGTTTTTGTGATGCTAAAAAAAGAAGTAATGCTCCAAAAGAGTTGTTTAGCTCATGTGAATTTTATTTTTAATGCTATTCGCTGAAACCCGTAAACTCGATTTCCAGTTCTTTAATTCTTGTCCTGAGCAAAGTTGAAGGGTAAGGATGATTTACAGGATACTTGATGTAACTATCTGATATCCTGTTTTTATGGGATTGGATGGAAATTTAAAAATGAGCCGCCATGATGAGGTCTCGACTGTGCTCGACCAGAAAATCAGTTTTCTAAAAAAGCTCCAACTGCTGGCTTGGGGGTTCTGGTTCCACTTCTTTTTGACCGTGAAACAATTCCATCATACCAAATTGTTTGTCGGTAATTTGCATAATGCCCACCTTGCCTTTTTTAGGGAGTGCATTTTTTGTTCGTTTTATATGTACTGTGGCATTTTCTCTGCTTGGGCAAAAACGTAGGTATATGCTAAATTGGAACATGGCAAAGCCATCATTCAATAAATCTTTACGAAACCTGGCGGCATACTTTCGCTCTGTTAAAGTTTCGGTCGGTAAAAAAAAAAATACAAGTACCCACATACTACGGTATTGGTTTAAACGGCTTAAACGGTTTTGATTCATTTTATGATCTTTATCATTCCTGCCTTGGCAAGAATCCAATTTTACACCTCTCTCAATCCTTCCTTATTAGGAGGGAGGCCCAATTGTCTGAAATTCTGGATACAAAACTTTCCGGCTACTGCCCAAAAAACATTCGTACAAGCTATTGGTGGTACGGCTCATAGCATTCATTAACGGGCTTTGCTTGCCGTCAATGGTCACGTCCATTGCGGGTATGCATAACAGTTCACTCTTTATATTGGTGTTCAGTTCTGCAATTTGGGCGCCCGTTTCTACAATTTCATAGACCATGGCATCCACAAAGGGTCGGTAAGGCTCCATGATATCATCTGCAAGGCAAAAGGCATTGTATTTATTACGATGGAAGATACCAACCGAAGGTAGCATGCCACTGCTGACCAAGGCTCTGGCGGTTACCGCTCGTAAAATGGCATAACCATAGTTGAGCAAATTGTTGGGAGGTACGCCCTTTTGGTTGCGGCTAAAACCCCCCACCTCGTCGAACAGGTTTTGAAAATAATAGGCAGCTGCCAAAGCCTCATGATTTTCATGGTCATCGGTCTTTACGGCCTTGGCCCAGCGTTTCAATTTTAGGGCATTTTTTGAACGGGCCAATAAATGGTTGGCTTGGTTCTCAATTTTGGCAATGACCGTTTGTTGCCACAATTGTTTTTTGAGGGGTTGGCTGGCATTCAATTGATACCGTATGCGTTCGGTCTGCTCGGTATGGCCCACCAAAGGCTGTAAGAACGAAATGGGCAAATGTTGTTGGTTGCAGGTGATAACGGCTGTTTTGTTTTGTACCAACTTCATTAACAACCCATTGGTTATCGTAATTTGTGGGTCTTCCAAGACCACATATCCCAAGTCTTCAATGGGGATGGTGGCTTCCTTTTTAGCTTCCTCTGGAAAGTTGACCACCAACTGTTCGTTGCGGGTACTCAGATAGGCCGGGTTGCCGAAAAAGAGGGTGCGTTTTATCATAACTCAAAATTTCCAAGTTATAGTGCCATCTAATTGCATTTCAAAATCTTTGCCTTCAATTGCAAAATTCCAGTTTCCAGATGTCAATCTCATTAGAGGTTGATTTTCATATTTGCCAAATAATGCAGCTTCCTTATATCCTTTCGGTAAAGATTTAACTATGTCAGTATTTGAACCAGAAACTAAGTGATGTTTGAATTTTATTTTATTTGAGTCCGCTTCAAACTGATACATTTTATAAATTCTTTGAGATAATTCCTCTTTTGTTAACTCGATAAGTTCATCTAAACTTTCCTTATAAAAAATTGCTTTTTGTCCAGCTTTTAATATCGTATATAAGGGCAACTGTACTTTTTTCCTAATGACTGAATTAAAGTGTGGGATTTCAAAAAAATCTTTCTCACTTTGTATGTCAAGTTTAGCCAGGTCAAAAATTCCTATAATGCTGATAGCTCGTTCTTCATTCCCTTTTACAATTCCTTTATAATACAAGCAGTAAACATTCTCACCATTTTGGGCATAGGTTGTTTGTTTGTATTCTTTACTTGAAACAAAAGTATGTTTATGAGGCTGAACTGCCGTTGCGTGCTTTAACCTCTCAAAACATCTAATGTGCCTTATTCTATTTACTCTGCCTCCTTTTTTATTAAGCATATAGATGCCTTTTTCTAAGGCATCTTTAAAACTTTCAGCCTGCGAAACCTGACCTTTTATTCTTTGAAAAAGTGCCTGGTCTACGATAACTTTTTCTATGTCTTCTAGCTTTTTAAAACCTGGACTAGCGGCATCTTTGGCGTACAAAAGTGGTTTTCTTATAACAAGTCTTACCTCGTTTTCAAGTAGCATTTTTTTATTCTCATCGAAAATGATTTTACCCAAATCATCCCGCTTGGGTTGTTTTATTCCTCCATAAAGAGATTCACCGTGTAATTGCCCTCTTATGGTATCGCCTTTTGCCCACTTAACATTACCCTTTTTATCATAATCTATTTTCCCACGTTTTCTAACCTTTTTAAAAGTTGGAGTGAGTGTTCGGTAGTCTTTTAAGTTATTGATAAAGGTTTCTTTTTCAATATTTATGATAAAGCTTGGGGTAAAGTCTTCCCAATTTTGCGGTTGTTCATGATAGGTTTTACCTGTACGGTTATCTTTTTCTAATTGATATTTTTTTATGATTTCGTCACGATATATTGGTTTAGGTATCAAGGTAAGAATAGCACCATCTATGGCGTGATGACTATGTTTAGAGCGGTCTTTTTTATCGCTTGACACCTTTACACGATATACTTCTTTGAAGATATTTACAACATTTCCTTTTTGAACCTCAACTCTATTGAACACTGTTTTAAGGTAGGGAACAGCATACTTGGTCATTATT
This sequence comes from Maribacter sp. 4U21, assembly GCF_002742365.1. Lineage (NCBI taxonomy): Bacteria > Pseudomonadati > Bacteroidota > Flavobacteriia > Flavobacteriales > Flavobacteriaceae > Maribacter > Maribacter sp. 4U21. The sequence continues at coordinate 160,480 of NZ_MDGN01000009.1, read as the reverse complement.
TGTGTATCTCTCAACTGGCTATTACGCCACTTCGATTTATACTCTTCAATGGTAAAGGTGTTTAGTTTTTGTTTTAAATAATCTAAGTCAAATTTTAATTGATGACGCTTTTGAATATAAGAATCCTTTATTTCTTTAGTACTGGCATAGCTTGTTCTTTTAACGTATTCATCAATTTGCTTTTCTAAATCTGTAATTTTACTCCACTTAACTACTCTGATATCTTCTTTTTTACCACGCTTTTTTATGGTTTTCTTTTCAACCGTTCGTTTACCAAAAATGGCTTCAATATTTTTAATGATGGGTTGTATTGGTCTGCCGTTAAATAGACCATCTGCATTGTAATTATTTAATTGTGTAGGATATCTTTTTCCTTTTATATTAGCGTTATAATCTTTATTCGCGAGTGTTAGATTTTTTAACTCATTATCAAAACTGATACTTGCTGGAATAGTGTGCTCAATATCAAAATGTTCACCATTGAGTAAGTCGCTTTTATTTATAGTCTCCCCAGTATACAGGCACTTTTTGCCTTGCTCCTCCCATAGGCGAATTTTTCTTATTAAGTGTTTGTCTTCAGGGTTATAAGAAGTGCCGGATTCATTATTTATTTCTTCAATAATTTTTTTAAAGTTATTATTCTCTCTTTCTCTTTGTTTTTGCCACCTTTCAAGAGCTACGCGATAATTTGCGTTATTTAATTCCCTAGCTATTTCAACCACTATTCTGGTGTGCGTATCAATTTGGTTGGTCTGTAACAAATAATTCAATAAATGTTTGAGTTTATGCAGGGTTTTTAAAGCCATAGGATTTTTAAACCCCTTACTAATGGGTTCCGGACTTTCTAACAATTTGATTGAAATTCCTTCAATCTCAGCATTCGGATTCTTTTTTAAAAAGGCTTCCATTTCATTTTCATTGACATAGACCGTTTTATTTTTTAGTGTTACCTTCTCATGATTTGATGCATTGGGATATTTCTCTTGTTCAGATGGATGCCATAAATACTTTATATTCTCATTGGCAACTTGATAATGCTCTTGTATGTAATTAAAAATATGTTGATGAATACGAGGCTGCTCAATAAATGCGCCTTTTTTAGCTTGAAAAGGTTTCTGTAAAAAAGACTTATACTCATTAGCTATGTAATCTAAGTAACTTTTCTGTTCCTCTATATTTGTTTCTTTCCAAGTTTTTTCACCAAGTTCTTCAATTACTTTGTGTTGTATTAGGGCATGGTCAGATGCATCTAAATCTCCATTTTTATTCAAATGATAATCCCCATTCGATATTAATTCATATTTGAATAATCCATTTAGAACATTATTGAGTTTTCTTTTAGTAGCGACTTCTTCGTATATAACATCAATTTCACTTGCAAAATGGTCTATAAATGCAGCGGACACTTGGTGTGTTCCCAAAACCTTTTGAATATTCGCCATATACACGGCTTTTGAATAGATGAACCCTTTTTTAAGGTAGGGAAGAATTTTTTTTATGGCAGAAAGACTTAATGTGGCGTAGCCTTGTTGCAGTTTGATTTTAGAAAATTTAATGGCTTTTTGTTCATTGAGCTTTAATTTTTCCAATGCAAATTCTTTTAACTTTTCTCCACTATCAAAGGTTGCTAGTACATGCCAAATATCTTCAAAACTATAGGTGGCAGTTGCTTTCTTTTTTGGTTGTTCTTGTCTTAGAAAAGCATGGTCCCAACCAAGATTACCTTTCCACTCTTCACCAAAAAAGTCTTTAAAATTTTTAAGCAATTTTGCAGAAAGCACTTTTGTTTTGTCTCGATTGGAATAACCAGAATTAATGATCGCACCGTCCTTATTTAGCTGTTTCAAGATGGTGTTTAAGCTAAAATCGTTACCTGATTTATAGAATATTGGATAAATTATTTCATTTAAATACCTACCCTGTTCCCATCCGTCAGGTGCTTGTATTTTTAGATTATTGATAAAAACCCAAGTGCGATATTCTTCATACAACGGATGACTTACAGGTGCTCTTCTTTTATTTTTCTCATAAGTGCAAAGTCCTACCAAACCCTTTTGAGTACGTAAGGGTCGTTGCCAAATAATTGCTTTGTGTAGTTTTGAGTAGAATTCTTCGCTAAGGTTTTGAACTTTACAAATTAATTTCAGCTCATTTTCATAGTCTTTTCGAAGGTTGTATCGTTGACGAATTCTAATTTTTTCTGAATCTTTAGATTTTTCTTTTTGATAATAATATAAAGCTGCTCCTAAACTTTTGTGTTGAACTATATATTCGGCAATAGCATCTCTACCTTTGGTGGTGCCATCTTTAGAACCTTTGAGCATTGTTTTTGCTTCTTCTTCATCCCTGCCTTTAAAACCACGTCTTTGAACAAGTTGATAAAAAACACGTCCTAATATTTCGGGGTTGTCAATAAAAACACCTTTGTCAGTATCAGTTTCGCTAATTGCTTTTGCTCTAAATACATAATAACTTTCGTGCTTATCACTACCAAACAAATGAAAGTCGGGTTTTCCGTCACTATTAAAATCAAAACGTAACCAATTTATAAATGCTTCGGTTTGTGGATATTGACGTCCCTTTCTTTTCGTATATTTTCTCCAATCATTTAATTCGTCTAAAGTCAAGGGGCACATGCCTTGTTTTATTAAAAAAGCTAACAGCTCCCATTTTCTATATTTTTCTGCTTGGTAGTTTCTACGTTTTCCCCTACTTTCTGTACGTTTTTTTACTTTAGGAAACTCGATACCTTTTTCTTCGCCAACTCCTTTGTCAAAAATTAATACGCCTTTTTTAATTATTTGGTTGTCACTAGCGGTAATGTCCCTTATTGCCCATCCAATAGAGTTAGTGCCAAGGTCAATTCCTAAAGTTAAGTTGCTCATATTTTGTTTTTACTTATATTTATAATCTGAAAGCTTTTCACAATAAGGCTATAAGCCGAAGAAAAATCTTAAATCCTGCGTACTCCGCGGGATTTTTTCGTTTTGTAGCCTTATGAATAGAAAATTGTTGAGCCTAAAATTCGCAGACAAGTTTTATTAGTCTACAAGGTTTTTGCTCAGGGTGATTGTTGGCTTTTAGCCAATTAAAGGACTTTTTGGATTTCATGAGTTAGGTTCTAGGTTACTAATGGTTGTTTGGTTTTTTAAAAGCTTAAGAGCAAAGCTTCGGAGAAGATAAGATAACCCCTACAGTATTCAAAGAAAGATATACAAGATTTTGTTTTTTGGGGAGCAATTCCTTTATTTATGTTACTGATTGTTTCTTTTTGCATTTGCGGAAACCGAAATAGATAGTGGTGTTACCGCGGTACTAAATTCTTTAGTACCTCTATTTACACTTTTCGTTTATTTACACTTTTCGTTGGCTTGTTGGAGGCTGGTAGATGGTGCAACTTTCAGTATTAAGCAACTGGGAGCTTCATTATTTATCTTGGTCGGAGTGTATTTGGTAAATAAAAAACGAATGAAAACCGCATAATTTTAAATAAGGTGTAACAAAATAAGTTTCATGCAGTCTTTAAGGGGAAGTCCAATCAAAAACAAAAATAAATCATCTTAAGAAAACGAACAGTCATGAAAAAATCAAATGTAATATTTATAGCACTTTTTTGCTTAGCCTTAGGAGCTTTTGCTCAAACCAAAACGGTAAAAGTAGACGCCTTTGAAAAAGTTATTATAAGTCCCCATATAGAGGTAGAATTGGTACAGGGTTCAGAGGAATCCGTTCGTATTGAAAATGCTAAGGTTGCTTTGGATAAGATTAATATCAAGGTAGAAGGAAATACGCTCCGGGTATATCTGGACGGGGCTAAAACAGTGACCAAATCCGAACGTGTTTCAACCGACAAATGGAAAGGAAAAAAATCTATTTATAATGGTACTATGGCAACTGCGAAGATTACGTACAAGACCTTAAAGAACTTGTCTATTCGAGGAGAGGAAGTTGTTAAGGTAAAGGGCGTTATGGAGCAAGAAGATTTAAAGTTATCCATTTATGGGGAGTCGAAGGTTTATTTTGACCATCTTAATTTAGAGGAATTAACCGTTGCCATCTACGGAGAAAGTTACTTGGAGATAGCAGAAGGAGAGGTAAAGAGACAAGTGTTCAGGGCGTATGGCGAGAGTGAGGTAAATGCACTTGAAATGGGAAATAGCGAGACAAAAATAACTGCTTATGGCGAGAGTAATTTTCGTGTAAACGTTTCCGATAGGTTAAAGGTAACTTGTTACGGAGAAACAACGATAAATTATACCGGAGATGCCAATGTGGATAAGGGAATAGTGATCGGAGAGGCAGAAGTTAGAAAGATTGGATAGTGTTTATTACTCATGTTTATAAAAAAACCCGCTCATTTGAGCGGGTTTTTTTTTGGTTCTGTACACTACCTCGGGGCAAGCCCGCGAGGCATTCAAAGGAAAATCACATTTAATTTCAACGCAAGCGCCCGAGCATATAAATCTCGATTATCGAGTAAATGTTTGTTCTATTCGAAATCCGCTGGGGACACGCCGTCGTTCACCTTTATCTCGGTTACTATGAATTCTATGTTCTGTGGTCCCATGCTCTGCGTAATTTTATAAGGAAACAGAATGCCTGATACTTCCTTATAGTCATCGAACATTAAAGTCTGCTTTACTTGCTGACCTTGCATTTCGGCTATGGTAACTTCTTGTAACTTTAAACCGGTTTCTGCGTCGTAATAAACAGTTTTAGTGTCTGTAACTTTTATTTTGTAAGCTTTTTTGTCACCTACGGTTTCCATACCGTCTAAAGCTATGCCCCCTACCGCCAAATAATTGAGCTCCGGGAACGTTGCTGATTCCGCTTTAACTTTTTCAATTTCTTCGGGAGACAAATCTTTGCGTTGTCCTTGACCAACAGCGTATCCTTTATCGCCATCCAAAACTTGCTTGCTTACGGAATTACCCATCATTTTTACGTCTTGCATAAACTGGTCTTTGGAAGTTTTTTTCATTTCCATTTCCAGTTTCATACCCTGCATTTCGGCAGTTGCGCTCATTGCATAGGATTCAACACTCTCCAATTTTGATTTCCCCCCTATGGCATCAACATATTTTTCAATGATGGCTGTAGCTGTTAATCCTTCTGGCATTTCAGCATTGTAATCTGGTTTTGCAGTTTTCTTCCCTGTTTTATCGTAATAAAGAACAGGTATTTTTTTTCCGTTTACACTGACTTTTTCTAGGTTCTCCAAAACTTCACTTCCTTTTCCGGCTACAACTACCCTGGCGTTACTGGTACTAAAGTATTTTTTTGCCGCATTTTGAACGTCTTCAATGCTTATGTCGTCTATACGTTCCAAATAAGTCTTGTAAAAATCCTTTGGTAGTCCTTCCTTTTCAATATTCAGTGCGTAGTTGGCAATGGTTTGGGGCTGTTCCAAGGCCAAAACAAACCTTCCGGTGTACTTGGCCTTTGTATTGGCCAATTCCTTTTCCGTAACGGGCTCATTAACTATTTGGTCGATTTCTTTGAGGATTTCCACTACGGAACTATCGGTAACCACGTTCCTTACACTAGCTGTGGCACGAAACCTAGAAACTTCATACTTATCATTGCCTATTGCCGAGTAAGAACCATACGTATAGCCTTTATCCTCTCTTAAGTTTAGAAACAGGCGTCCTTCTCCTCCTCCTCCAAGAATTTGGTTAGCGACCAATGCAGGTAAATAATCATCATCTTTCATTTTCAGCTCTACCAAATTTTGAACCGCTATTTCGGATTGTACCGCGTTGGGCATGTCTACAAAATTTATTTGCGTGTACTGTGCATCATTGGGTTGCGAAAAGCTTAAGGATGGTGGTACGGCCTTTGTCCATGAGGTAAAATTTTCCTCTGTTAATTTCTTTACCTGATCAAAGGTTACGTCTCCAATAACTACGAGGTAGGCATTTGCAGGCACAAAGTACTTCCGATAAAACTGAAGCACATCGGTCAACTTTACATTGTTAACGGTCTCTTCCGTAGTAAATTCCCCGTAAGGATGGTCTTTGCCATAGGCTAATGCCCTTTGAACCCTTCCTGCAATCGCGGAAACATCCTTTTCCTCGGCTTTTAGTCCGGTAATCAATTTTGCTTTTTCCTTTTCAAATTCCTCTTGCGTAAAGTTGGGATTTATGGCAGCATCTGCCATAAGCTCCATCATTCTAGGGAAATACTTGGATAACGAACTGGCAAAGGCACTTTGGGAACCAAAACTTAAACGCGCCCCTAAAAAATCTATTTCTTCATTGAAGTCGTCCTTGCTAATGTTCTTTGAACCCAGACCGAGAAGACTGCCTGTTAAGCTAGATACCCCTGCCTTATCTCCTTCTAGGATAGGTGGGTTGTCAATGGTGAGTTGTATGGATACCCTTGGTAACTTATGGTTTTCAACAACCATCACTTTAAGGCCGTTACTCAGTTCAAAGCTTTCTGGTTCTGCTAAATTTATTTCTGGGGCAGGACCAGGTTTCGGCATTATGGACCGATCTACTTGTGCTTGCACTCCAAATGTGGCCAAAGCCGCGATAAATAATATATATAGTTTTTTCATTACAATTTTAGTTTGCAGGTTTTTCTTCAGGTAAATAATCTATAAGAACACGCTGATTGGTGTTCAGGTGTTTTTTCGCTACTTCCATGATTTCTTCGCGAGTTATAGAACGGTAAATTTCTATTTCTTTATTGATAAGTTCGGTATCACCGTAAAGCACATGATATCTAGCAAGGGAATTGGCAATTCCTTCAACGCTAGAATTAGAATTTACGAATTGGTTTTCAAACTTATTTTGAAGTTTCTGATAATCGTTCTCAGAGATAAGTTCTGTTCTAACTTTAGCGATTTCCTCTTCCATTTCCGCCACTAAAGTTTCCAATGAAGTTTCACCTACAGGAAGGGCAAAAACCAAATACATACTATAATCCTCTTGTGGAATATTAAAAGCGCCTACTTGTAAAGCTTGCTTTTGCTCATCTACCATCTTCTTGTAAAGCTTTGAACTTTTTCCATCGCTTAAATAGGTAGATATCATATCAAGAACATAAGCATCGCGTTCCGCAAATCCTGGTGTTCTATAAGCAATACCTGCGGCAGGGATTTGAATATTGGCGTCGTAAGCTTTTACTCTAACCTCTTCCGTAATAGGGTCTTCCTTAGGGAAATTTCTAACGATATCGGCACCTCTTGGGATTGGTGCAAAATAGTCGTTGATAATTTTTTTAGTTTCTGCGATATCAATATCACCTGCAACAACTAAAGCAGCGTTGTTGGGAACATAGTACTTCTTGTTATAGGCAACAACATCTTCTAACGTAGCGGCATCCAAGTCTTTCATATACCCAATATTAGGGTCCTTGTAGGGGTGCTTTTTAAAGAGGTTTGCCCCAAGTACTGGTAATAATTGACCGTAGGGCGAGTTGTCGTAACGAAGTCTTTTCTCTTCTTTAACAACTTCTTGCTGGGTATCGATACCCTTCTGGTCAATGATGGGATGTAACATGCGTTCGGCTTCCATCCAAAGGCCTAGTTTTAAGTTATTGGAGGGAAAAACTTCATAGTAGTACGTTCTGTCCTGAGAGGTGTTCGCATTGTTCTTACCTCCGTTGGATGAAACAATTTCAAACCATTTACCTTTCTCTATGTTTTCTGTTCCTTCGAACAATAAGTGTTCAAAAAAATGGGCGAATCCGGTTCTGCCTTCTGTTCTATCCTTACCTCCCACATGATACATGACTGCGGTTGTTACCACCGGAGCACTATTATCTTTATGAAGTATTACATGTAGGCCATTGTCCAATTCGTACTCTTCGTACTTTACCTCTTGGGCAATGCTTACTACACCGGAAAATAAAATGGCCGAGGCCATGAGTAGTTTGTTTTTCATTTTGTCTAGTGTTTAATTTTCATACTTCACATAAGGATGAAGTTTGTTTTAATTGTTACACGAATTTAAGGTTTTGTGGGAAGATTAATTAAAGAAGCTTTTTCATTTAACAAGAAATTAGATACTTTTAAGATCCTTATTCATTAACTTCTTCTAAACTGATGAACAAAAATCTTAGACTATGAAAAATTACGCGCTTCCCATTAGATTTGGTATCGCCGCTTCCGGATGTTTAATTGCATATTTTTTAATACTTTCTCTATTGGGGATTCACACAAACGTTTTTTACAGCCTTTTTAATGCCGTGGTAACGGGATTCGCTATTTATGAAGCGATTAAATATTACAAATTGAAAAAGGGAACTTCTTTTAGTTATGGAAATGGATTTATTGCAGGGTTGATAACAGGGGGTGTGGCGACACTCATTTTTACCTTGTTCTTTGCATTGTATGCTACCGAGTTGAATCCTGGTTTTCTAGAAGAACTTTCTACCAAATGGGCCAAGGAATATGAGAGCTTTGAAGCCATTGTTTTCTTGGTCGTTGCCATAATGGGCTTTAGTACCACTTTGGTATTAACACTGTCATTTATGCAGCTTTTCAAATCCTCTAATAATTTAAAGTCTAAAAGCGCGTAAATTCTAACAAAAAGCCTTGTAGATTAATCAATAAGAAGTATATTTGCAGCCGCCTTTGGAAAAAATCCAATAGGTTTTAATTATACATTTTTAACAATATGTACGCAATTGTAGAGATGGCAGGGCAGCAGTTTAAAGTTGCGAAAGACCAAAAAGTGTACGTTCACCGTTTGCAAACAGAAGAAGGAAAAAAGGTAACTTTTGACAATGTTCTTCTTTTAGACGACGGTAAGAACGTAACCATTGGCGCCCCGGCTATAGACGGAGCCGCTGTTGAGGCCAAAGTCATTAAGCACCTAAGAGGTGACAAGGTAATTGTCTTTCACAAGAAAAGACGTAAAGGTTACAGAAAGAAAAACGGACACCGACAGTCATTGACTGAAATCGTAATAGAAAGTATTGTTGCGAAAGGTGCAAAGAAAGTAAAAGCGGAGCCTAAAAAGGCCGCTCCTAAAAAAGAGGCTGCGCCAAAAGCAGTAGCCCCCAAGAAAGAAGCTGCTCCCAAAAAAGCTGCTACGCCAAAAGCAACTAAAGCTAAGGCGGACGATTTGAAGAAGGTTGAAGGTATTGGACCTAAAATAGCGGAGACGTTAATTGCTGCAGGTATTTCAACATTCGCTGAATTGGCAAAAGCAAAACCGGCTAAAATCTCAGAAATTATAGCAGATGTTCGTGGTAACCACGTAACGGATACATGGCCTGCACAAGCTAAATTAGCTGCTGAAGGTAAATGGGACGAGCTGAAGAAATGGCAAGATGAATTAGACGGCGGTAAGGCATAATTGTCCACTGCTTAAGTATAACTTATATCCCGACAACGAGCGGGAACTTAAAACCGTAACAAAATGGCACATAAAAAAGGTGTAGGTAGTTCTAAAAACGGTAGGGAATCGGAATCGAAACGCTTAGGCGTTAAGATATTTGGTGGCCAAGCTGCCATCGCTGGTAACATTATCGTTAGACAGCGAGGAACAAGACATAATCCTGGTGAAAACGTATATGCCGGGAAAGACCATACATTACACGCGCGTGTAGATGGTATGGTAAAATTTGAAAAGAAAGCAGGAGGTAAATCCTTTGTTTCTATTGAGCCTTTCGAAGCTTAATAGTACACTTCTTAAAAATTAAGACCCTCACTATATAGTGGGGGTTTTTTTCGTTTTTCGACCATTGTATTTTATAATAGCATTAAAATTAGGAGTATAAGGATTAGTTAATTACGCGATACTAGTTTATTTTTAAACTCAACTAAAAACACACAGAAAAATGAAAAAATCAATCGTTTGCATCGCTATGGCCAGTTTAACATTATTTTCTAGCTGTTTAGGCTCGTTTAGCGCATTTAATAATCTAAAGGAATGGAACCAAGGTGTTTCCGATAGTAAATTCGTTAATAATTTGGTCTTTTGGGGTCTTAACATAATACCGGTTTATGGATTATTCTTTTTAGGGGATACTATTATTTTTAATGTAATAGAGTTTTGGGACGGTACAAATCCCATAGCCATGGAAGAAGGGGAGGAAGAATTACAGATGGTAGAAAAAGATGGTAACACCTTTGAAATGGTTGCAACTAAAAATAGAATTCAGGTTACCGTGGTAAAAGGACCAAAAGAGGGCAAAAAAATTGATTTGGTATACAAGCCAGATGAAAAATCCTGGAACGCAATACGACCAAATGGCGAAATTATTAAGCTGTCATCTTTCGAAGAAGGGTTCTACATTGTATATATGCCCAATGGAAAAGAGGTTAAAATAAATCCCTTAGATTCAAAGGAGCAAGGTTTAGCTTTATTAAGTGAGCATGCGGATTGTTTTTACTTAGAAGGCATGTTGGCCGAAAATTAAATCGATTCACATAGATATAAAAAACAGTCTTTGTTTCTTGGCAAAGGCTGTTTTTCGTTTAAGGAAATATTATTTTAATAACTCTCCAAGCTCCAACCAAGAATCGGCTCTTTCAAAACCTTCTGTATTCACATTATGAGGTGAGGTAAAAAGGATTCCCCGCCCATCAAAATTCTTAAGGTTATAACTACGGTCATCTATTAGGACATCTCCTTTTAAAACGTGTTTGTGGCCACATAGTATTCTGTTCTGCCAAGGTATAAAAGGAAAATACTCATCTAACCAGTCGCTTTTTTCTTCCAGTGAATTGGGGAACTGCATTGCCGCAGATGCGATGTATACATCATGTATCTCGGAAATTCTTAGAAGTACTTCTTGGCTTTGTTCAATTACTTTTAAGTCCCTGAAGAAACCTCTCCTGGCCGCATGCTTGCGAACACTTTCTTGATGGGCTTCCGGAACCATTTTCCATACTTCGGTTCCTGAACATTTTTCTGAAGTTAGGCTTCCGTTAAATTCAGCATTATAAATTTCTATATGTGCGCCGTAGGTGTCCGCTAGCACCTCATCCATATCTACAAATACAACCATTTCATATTATTTAGTACGAAGAACGGTAAAACCGTGAAAAATTAGAAGAGATTGCACAAAAGATAAATTTAAATTAAAGTGCCAATCTTATTGGGGTACTACCACTGCTGATTTTTAAAACCATTAATCTTGGCAAATTTGATGGTTTCTCCTAAATAGTCGTTGAGATTATAAGTTGGCATGGGCAATATTTGTTGCAGTAATGTGGTGTCCCATTCACAAGGTTCGGAGGTGAGGTATGGCGTTAAGTGCACGCCTATGGTGTCGTAATAAAACTGTTCTAGTTTAGACTCAAAACCAGAGGTGGCGTTTACTAAATTCTGCGTAATGCTAAAATTGTCAAAAGCTACCGTCTCTAAGATTTTTGTAATTCCCTTAGTGATATGTGTTGTTTTAGAATGTACGATGTTCAGTTGGTCTATAGCGGTATCTAAAACAGCCACGATAACTTTGGCCGCATAATCTGTTGGAATTATATTCAAACCACTTTCCGTGTTCGCGGTAATACGAACGGTATCCGGGGAGGTGTTTCTATGAAAGAACTTAGCGAAAAGATAAAACACCATATATTTAGAAATAAAGAAATTTGGCGTATCCATAATATTACCACCAAGTACACTTGGCCTTAAAATTTGAACAGGAATGTCTGCAGCCGCTCCTGCTTGGGTCAAGTACTTCTCTGATGCGTATTTTGATGCCTCGTAATGGTTTCTATGTGCTGTAGGAGCGGTCTGTAGATAGTCGTTCTTTAGCAATCCCCCCACATTTCCTGCGGAGAAAGCGGTACTTATGTAAATGAACTTGTCTATATACTCGGCATGGGCCTCAAAGAGGGATTTTGTAAAGTCGTAATTCTCTCTAAAAATCTCATCTTTCGCATCAGGCGAGGTAGATAGGTTAACAAAACCAGCGGAATGTATGAAATGGGTAATTCGCACTCCGCCTAAAAAACGTTCAGGATATAGCATATCCTTTGCGGACACTACCGTGATTTTAGCCCGTATAGCAGTAAGGTTGTTCTTAATGAATTTAGGAGCAAAATCACTTTGTAGCATTTTGCGAATACGTTCTTTAGAAGAAACCAATTTTTTATCTCTAACGGGCAAGTATATGTTTTGAATGCTGGTGAACTTCTCCTCCAATAAGGAAAACAAAATTTGGGAGCCTAAAGTTCCCGTGGCACCGGTAAGTAAAATTTGCATAGCAAGTCCGTTGAGCCTGTAAATATCGCACTAAATAAAGAAACCCTTACGTCCTTTTCAAGAAAAGGCGTAAGGGTTGTACAATTTTTATGGCATTAGCTATGTGAGCGTAGGGCTTAGTATCTGTAATACTCGGGTTTAAAAGGTCCCTCAACGGTTACACCAATATAATCTGCTTGGTCTTTCTTTAGTTCCGTAAGTTCCGCTCCCAAACGCGACAGGTGTAATTTCGCCACTTTTTCATCCAAATGTTTTGGTAGCATGTACACATCGTTTTCATACTTGTCCTTATGGTTCCACAATTCTATTTGTGCCAAAGTTTGGTTAGTAAAGGAGTTACTCATTACAAAACTAGGGTGCCCCGTAGCACAACCTAGATTTACCAATCGGCCTTCGGCCAAAATAATAATATCCTTACCATTAATGGTGTACTTATCTACTTGCGGTTTTATTTCATCTTTGGTATTGCCATGATTGTTGTTCAACCACGCCATATCAATTTCATTGTCAAAATGACCAATATTACAAACGATGGCCTTGTCCTTTAAGGCCTCGAAATGCTCAGCTCTAATAATATCTTTATTTCCCGTAGTGGTAATTACAATGTCTGCGTTCCCGATAACGGTTTCCAGCTTTTTCACTTCAAAACCGTCCATACATGCTTGCAGCGCACAAATAGGGTCAATTTCTGTTACGGTAACAATAGAACCAGCTCCTTTAAAAGATGCTGCGGTACCTTTACCAACGTCTCCATATCCTGCAACGACCACTTTTTTACCCGCTAACATGGTGTCCGTAGCTCTTCGGATGGCATCTACCGCACTTTCACGACAGCCATACTTATTGTCGAATTTGGATTTAGTAACGGAATCGTTCACATTGATTGCGGGCATCGGTAATGTGCCATTTTTTACCCGCTCGTATAAGCGGTGTACACCAGTAGTAGTCTCTTCGGAAAGTCCGTTGATTCCAGAAGCAAGTTCTGGATATCTATCGAGCACCATGTTGGTAAGATCACCTCCGTCATCCAAAATCATATTTAAGGGCTTGCGGTCTTCCCCAAAAAATAAGGTCTGTTCTATACACCAATCGAACTCTTCCTCGTTCATTCCTTTCCAAGCATAGACCGGTACGCCTGCTTCTGCAATGGCAGCGGCAGCCTGGTCTTGTGTAGAGAAGATATTACAAGAACTCCATGTAACTTCCGCACCTAGGGCTACCAAAGTTTCAATAAGGACCGCCGTTTGTATGGTCATATGCAGGCAACCTGCTATACGTGCACCCTTCAAAGGTTGTTCGTCCTTATATTCTTCCCGTAATGCCATTAATCCAGGCATCTCAGCTTCTGCTAAATCAATTTCTTTTCTTCCCCATCCGGCTAGACTGATATCCTTTACTTTATAAGGTACAAATGGAATAGTTTTGGTGCTCATATCTTTTTTTCTTTTTACTTTCGTTTGTAAGCGTATAGCTTTTTTATTGCGCTGCAAAGGTACGAAATAGACAAAGAATCCCATGCCGCTTTACAAAACTATAACAGTAAATAAGGATACTTCCATTGCCATTTGGAAGGTTGAAGAATCAGAAGAATATTTGTCTAAGGGCATCTTCTTGAGTCAAAATTGCCAACTTCGTTATGACGGTATGAAATCTGAAATGCACCGAAGAGCGTTTTTGAGCATTCGTCATCTCCTGGCCTTGTACAATTACGTGGATAAAGATTTAATTTATAATGAAGCGGGCAAACCTCACTTAAAAGATGGCAAATACATCTCAATAACCCATTCCCATAATTTTACGGGCATCATTATTAGTAGTAGTGATGAAGTAGGTATTGATATTGAAATGCAACGTGATAAGATATTAAGGATAGCACATAAATTCACTCCGTTTGAAGAATACAGAACTTTGGCCAATACTGCGGCGATAGTTAGAAAGTTGACCATAGTGTGGGGGGCAAAGGAATCGCTTTATAAAATCTACGGACAACAAGGAATCAGTTTTTTACATCATATAAACATCTCCGATTTCTCTTTTTCGGACGAGAGCACCAGCGCAGAAATAGTATATAAAGGAGACCGATCACAATACAATATTAATTTTTTAGAGTTTGAAGGGTTTACTTGTGTATATGCGCTGCGAGAAGTGTAAGACCTTACTATAATCTTAAAAAACGAAAAACGAAAAACGAAAAACGAAAAACGAGCAACGAACACCGAACAACAAACACCGAACAACAAACACCGAACAACAAACAACGAACAACAAATACCGAACACCGAACAACGAACACCGAACAACCATGAATATATCCGTAGAGCTTACGTTCTCACCCTTGCAGGATGATTTCGAAGAACACATTATCAACTTTATTAAAAAACTAAGGAATTCTGGCTTAACCGTCCTTGAGAATCCTCTGAGCACCCAGGTTTATGGCGAATACGATGCTGTAATGAAGGTTTTACATCAGGAAATAAAAATAGCCTTTGAACTTATGGATAAAGGCTTATTGTCTATGAAATTGGTAAAATCTGACAGAAGCGATTATGAGCCTCATTTTTGATTGGATTTTTGTCCAGTATCAAGATACACCATCACATCTAATCGTATTGGAGATGATCGGGGTATTTTTCGGCTTTCTAAGCGTATGGTATTCCAAACATGAAAATATCCTTGTATTCCCTACAGGGATTATAAGTACGGGAATATTCGTTTACATTCTTCTGGTATTCGGTTTATTGGGAGATATGTTAATTAACGCTTACTACTTTTCCATGAGTGTATTTGGCTGGTACGTTTGGACAAGGAAAGTGGATGACAGTCATTTTACACCCGTTACCAGAACTACGCTGCAAGAAAAAAAATGGTCGGTTGCCCTCTTTGTATCCACGATCCTATTTGTTTGTGTTGTCTATTGGATTTTTGATAAGTTCAATAACTGGACGGCATACGTAGACACCTTTACGACCGCTATTTTTTTTGTGGGGATGTGGCTCATGGCCAAGAAGAAGTTAGAAAACTGGATATACTGGATAATCGGGGATATCATATCCGTTCCTCTGTATTTGTACAAAGGACTTATATTTACATCGCTCCAGTTCTTTTTATTTACCATTATCGCTATTTACGGTTATCTCGCATGGAAGAAAAGTATAAACAACAACCTTCAGACCTCTTAAAAGTTGTCCTTTTCGGGCCGGAATCAACAGGAAAAACGACCCTTTCGGAGCAGTTGGCCAGACATTATAATACGGTCTGGGTACCAGAGTACGCGCGGGAGTACTTACAGGAAAAATGGAACAATGAGCGGAAGACCTGTGAACCGCATGATTTGTTGCCCATCGCAGCTGGGCAAATGCAATTGGAAAATAGTCTGACCAAAAAAGCTACAGAAATTCTGATATGCGATACAGATTTATTGGAGACAAAAGTATATTCGGAGGCCTATTATATTGGTAATTGTGACCCTATTCTTGAAAAATATGCCTTGCAGAACAAATATGACCTGTATTTTTTAACTTACATAGATATTCCCTGGGAGGCAGATGATTTACGGGATAAACCTGAGGAGCGAGAAGAAATGTTTTCTTATTTTAAAAATACATTAGAGAAATACGGGCGTAATTTTATTATATTAATGGGAAATAAAAAGGAGCGTTTAAAAACGGCCATAGCACACATAGATAAATTATTAGGGAAATGATGGAATTTACGGAGAAAGATAAGGAACAGTTAAAGTCCAAAGGGATATCCGAAACGAAGGTAAGCGCACAGATTGAAACATTTAAGGAAGGAATCCCCTTCGTTAATTTACAACGGGCCGCGGTAGTCGGTGATGGCATTTATAGGTTTACCAAAGAAGAGGAAGAAGATTTGGTCACAAGTTACGAGGCCAATGCCAAGAACCTTTCCATATTAAAATTTGTTCCGGCTTCCGGTGCCGCCTCCCGTATGTTCAAAGCCCTGTTCAATTTTCTGGATGCTTACAATCCAACGGATGAAACCTTTGACGCTTACTTAGAGCGATCCAATGATAAGGACCTTAAGGTATTTGCTGAAGGGATTAAAAACTTTCCTTTTTACCAAAAAGTCAAGGATAGGCTTAATCAAGAAAGTGCTACCAAAGGTGAAGAGGTATATGCATTCGTTTCTGAAATGATGGGAGAAGATGCACTTAATTACGGTTTTTATCCAAAGGGGTTACTGCCTTTTCATCAATATGACAATAATACGGCAACGCCTTTTGAAGAGCATTTAAAAGAAGGCGCACTCTATGGCGCCTCCAATGGTAATGCCAAACTTCATTTTACCATTTCTGAACAGCATGAGGAAATGTTCAAGGAAGAGTTTTCGCAAGTCGGGACTAGGGTTTCGGAAGCTACGGGAACAGCATTCACTGTGGATTACTCATTCCAAAAATCGGCCACTGATACCATTGCCGTAGATATGAACAACAAGCCATTTAGGAACAATGACGGCTCTGTATTGTTTAGACCTGGAGGTCATGGCGCTTTGATTGAAAACCTTAACGAGCAAGATGCGGATATTATCTTCATCAAGAACATAGATAATGTAGCGGTGATGCGCGATTCGGATGCCGTGG
Source organism: Maribacter sp. 4U21 (assembly GCF_002742365.1). Classification (NCBI taxonomy): domain Bacteria; kingdom Pseudomonadati; phylum Bacteroidota; class Flavobacteriia; order Flavobacteriales; family Flavobacteriaceae; genus Maribacter; species Maribacter sp. 4U21. The sequence goes on along the minus strand of NZ_MDGN01000009.1, from coordinate 143,707 downwards.
CCCAAAGCAAAAAGATATTGGCGGGAGTATTACTAAACACACAGAAAAAGGCGTTTGATTATATGAGATTAATACAAGGCGGTGGTGTTGAGGAGAACCAAAGTGCTGAAATAAAAGAATTTTTAGAGTCCAAGCTTAATGCTAGATTCGCTGGTGATTATGATCGTTTTACAAAGGAAGAGCAACTAAAAGCTCTTCAAGAAAAGTTGCAACGCCCCATTAGGGTCTGTGGTATGGTAAAGAATGAAGGTGAACCCGGAGGTGGTCCGTTTTGGATAACCAATGCACAAGGAGAATTATCGCTTCAAATTATAGAATCGGCCCAAATAGATATGGACGACCAAAAACAGGTTGCTATTTTAAAGAATTCCACCCATTTTAACCCTGTAGATTTGGTTTGCGGGGTACGTAATCAGAAAGGAGAGAAACTGGACCTTTTAAAATTCGTAGATCACAAACAAGGCTTTATCACCGGTAAAACTAAAGATGGTAAAGAGTTAAAGGCCTTAGAGCTGCCTGGACTATGGAATGGAGCCATGGCATACTGGAACACTATCTTTGTAGAGGTGCCTTTGGTCACCTTTAATCCGGTAAAAACGGTAAACGACTTATTAAAGCCCTCACATCAAGGTTAATTAACTCTATTTCTTGAACAACAGAAATGTGTATGCGTTACACACTTCTGTTGTTTCTAGACAGTTTTCCCCATCCTTTTTAAATAGCTTTAGTTTGTAAAAATCTAATTTTCAAATAGTTATATCTATTTATTTTCTGTGGTATGATTTTTCTATTATACCTGGCAAGAATGTTTAATTTAAAATATAGATAAAATGAAAAAGTTAGTTTATGTCATCGCAATCGTATTAGGAGGAATAGTTGTAAATGCCGCAGAGGCCCAAAAATTCAGAATGTTCTCATGGAATAGGTGTCTGTTCTAGATTTTACGGAGATTTCCACATCTGCTCTTCCACAGGCCGTAATGGATGCTTTCACTGCAGATTTTCCTAGTGCTACTTTAAACAAGGCCTATGTTAATGAAGAGGGGCAATATAAATTAGAAATTACGAACGAAGATGGTAGTACAGCAGCCTTATATGCAGATGCAGAAGGCAAATGGTTGGAAATGTAATTTTTCTCTATAGTTTGTTAGTTTAGTTAAAAGCTGCTTCGGCAGCTTTTTTAATTTTCCGATAGTTAAAAAAATATAAAAGTTGGGTATGTAAACATCTGTAAGCCGCTAGCGTCCGTACATAGGGTAGATTATAATAATCATATTAAAATCATAGAATGACAAGATACGTGATACTAGCACTTGTTGCCATTGGAACGATTTTTAATGCAGGAGCTAAGGATATTATAAATTTAGGGGATAATTATTCTTATGTTGTAATCACAGATGATTTCAAAAAAGTAAGTTCAAAAGAACTAACTCCTCCTGTAGTTGAAGAATTATTGAAACAGTACCCTACTTCTAAACTCGGAGCCGTTTACAAAAATTCCAAAGGAGAATTTAAGCTTATTATGGTTTTAAAGAGCGGTACTAGAAGAACTGTTTATATAGATTCTTACGGTAATTGGTTCAAAAAGAATTAAATACGCGAAAAAAATATGAAAAAAGCTGCCTTACGCAGCTTTTTTTTTGGCGAAAAGTGACTTCGTGAATATAAGCGTGTCTTATAAGATGTAGAACAAAAGAAAAAGAAAAATGGTAACGATGGTGTTTGCAGCGATAGGAACAGTGGTCTGTGTAACTTCTTTTTGTGTTATAGCAAGAATCTGTTGGGAAAAAGAATAATAAAAAATATAAATGGAAGACATATCAAAATCACTATTATTGGGAACCTTTACCATCTGTTTTTGGGTGGGGTCTTCCATAGTTTTAAATGAACACAATAAGGTAACTACCGTTACAGATGAAGTAGTTGCGGAAAGAATAGAACATATAGATGAAACCTTTGTGGAAACACTAACTATTGACTATGAAGGTGCCACCAATTAAAACATCCCCCCGACATTGAGTTGAAGCAGGTTTTTTTTGAAGAATTAACCTGCAGATGTTTAAATAATGAGTTTAGAAGTTCGGTTTTTTTGGTTGGTTGTGAAGGGAGTCGCTTATGCGGCTCCTTTCTTTTTTGAGTAAAAGTTATACAGAAGGGTTCAAATGGAAACAGTTTTACCCAATTAAGATTCGCTCACTTTCAAGTAAATAACTGACTGTTAATGCCTTAAAATATATTCGACTTATGGCATTATTATTTCTTTTTTAAAATTGAAATAGAATAGAAGTAAAACTTAAAAGAAAAGAAACATGAAGAAGTCGTTTTTAATAGGATTGTTCGCAATGGTCAGTATTTCAGTAATGGCACAGAATGCTCAGGAAGTGAAAGTATCTCCTGAGGCAGAAAATATTGAAATTATAAATCAGGATTTCTCAGAAATTGATGTTACTGAATTGCCTACGGCGGTGACTGAAGCAGTAAGCAAAAATTACCCTACATCTACCATAAACAAGGCCTACGTTAATGAGAGTAACAATATAAGTTAGAAGTTTCTTTGGAGGATGGTACTTCGGGTACCTTGTATGCGGACGAGTATGGGAATTGGTTGGATATGTAAATCGTAAAACTTGTTTGTATCAAGTTGGTTTGGTCAGAAAGAGGTAGCCTTGTGCTACCTCTTTCTATTTTCTGAAATGGGCACAAAACATTGTGAAACGTAACTAATGCACATAGTTAACACTATTTCTGAAAAAATGTCATTAGGCCCGGTTTTGTAAATGTCAGACTGGCATTTTATTTTGCATTTTTTTAATACTCTTTTCATAGAATTCTTAAATTATTTTAAAGGATAGCTGTCACAGGTGGGCAATAACTATTTTGGCATTTAATTTGTCCTTAAAAAGCAAGAATATTTGAATTATTGTTTAACCTAAAATTTATTGTAGTTATGAGTAATCTAACAACGACAAGAAATGGAAGTAAGGCAAATGGAAATTCGAATAGCCTTACTTTACCCACATGGTCCTCATGGATCGATGAAGTGTTCAATAGGGACTTACCCTCAGTTTTTACATCAAATTTTAATACTGGCCTAACCATGCCTAAGGTAAATATCAGGGAAACTGCAGATGCTTACTTTGTAGATATGGCCGTGCCAGGTCTAAAAAAATCTGATTTTCATATTGAGCTAGACAACCAATTGTTATCTATTTCTACGGAGATGGAAGAGAGCGATGAAAATCAAGAGGTGAGTTATACACGTAGAGAGTTTGGATATGCTTCCTTTAAACGTTCTTTCTCATTGCCGGAAACGGTAAGTGATGACAAAATTAAAGCAGAATATACAGACGGCGTGTTGAGCATTCACCTTCCCAAAAAGGAGGAGGCAAAACAGAAGCCTGCGAGAAGTATTAAAATCTCTTAGTTAGTTAAAATGAAGGAGGTCTGCACCGCTGACCTCCTTTTGCTATTTCCACTTTTTTTAATTGATGTCCTTTCCATTATTATAAAGACAGGAAAATATGAGGATGTTAAACCTAAAACTTTAGAAGATGAAAAAGTTTGTTATAACGTTGTTTGTAGCACTTATGACTATAGGGTGCAATAGCCAAGAAAGCAACAAGAAAGAACTGAAAAAGAAAGAGAAAATTGGGATGGAAGAACCAGAAGGTAACTGGGAGGTGAATAAGGAATTTGACGAGGAGGGAAATATGATACGTTATGATTCCATTTATTCTTGATCCTCCGGTAATAATTTAGATGAGTTAGCAACTTTTAATCGCGACAGCACTTTAAAGTCCTTGCAATCTCGTTTCTATAGAGATTTTTCACAATTCGATTTTGACAAGGAAGGTTACGGAAAACTATTTACGGAAGACTCTCTATTTACAAAGCGCTTTTTTAACAATGATTTTTTTGAGAACGATTTTGGCAGGGATTTTATGAATCTAGACCAAATGCATGAGCGAATGATGGCTGTTCAAAGACAATTCCTAGAACGTTACCAACCTCTGGTGAGGCCAGAATCGAAGAAAGATTCTCTACGTCAATAAGGGTTAGCTAAAATGCGTTAGCACAATAGTTTGCCTTTTTGTTCAAATAAGATTTTGATAGTAATTAATTGATGATAAAGTAATTTTTACAATGAAAATATTTTTTTTGCAGATACTCAAATTCAAATTTATGTTTATGTTATTTTTCCTGTGTAACACATCGTTTTCACATGGGCAAACCTTATATGCGCTGAAGATAGATGGGAATATACGTAATGAAGCCACAGAAATTACGGCTGAATATCAACCGCGTTTGGTAATGGGGGTAGATCAAGCATTGGAATTTAAATCTACCGTTGCAAAATATTTGGTTAAAAAACAGGCTGTTAAATCAGATAACAGCCTATCTGCCAAAGCAAAGTATAATCTACTAAAGCGGTTGTCAAGTCAGGAATCTTCTGATATGGCCGATGTTCTAGAATCCTATCGTTTACAGGAGTACCTAAGGATTAAACCAAAAATTCAACCCATACCTAAACCAAGGGCATACAAAGAAAACCTAATTGCACAGGATAATGGAGGTATTAATTGATAGTGAGGCGCTAGACTAATTTTCACACTCCTCTTAAAAGGCTGTTTTTTGAAAGAGAGGTAGCTGTTTTCTGCTTTTTTTACGTAGATATAGAGAACACATACGATTGCCCCAATGCCCAAAATCTTAATTATTGAAGATGATATCTCCTTCGCACAAATGCTCCAGAAGTTCCTGACAAGAAAAAATTTTCAGGTACATGTCAGCCACACAGGTCTAGATGGCGAGGAAAGATTAAAGAACCACCCTTACGATGTAGTCCTTGCAGACTTAAGGCTTCCATCATATGATGGGTTGCAGCTTTTCTCTCAAATAAGGGGGAAAACCCAAGTTATAGTAATGACAGGCTATGCGGAGGTAACTACCGCAGTACATGCGATGAAAAAGGGGGCTTTCGATTACATTGCCAAACCTTTTGCGCCAGATCAGCTTCTCAATAGTATTGACAAGGCATTAAAGGTGTCTGAATCCGAGGATAAGGAGAAGCACATGCATAATGAACAATCATCCCCAAAACAGGAATCATCCTCAACCTTAAAAACAGGTTCTTCAAAAGGAAAGCTTCAGTTTATAAGTGATGTAGCCCAAGAGCTGAACAACTATATTTCTTTGGTAGCCCCAACAGATATGTCGGTTTTAATAGTAGGAGAAAGCGGAACGGGGAAGGAGGTTTCTGCAAAGGCTATTCATGCAAATAGTAAAAGAAAAGATAAAGCTTTTATTGCGTTAGATTGCGGCGCTATACCTAAGGAGTTGGCAGCTAGTGAATTTTTTGGTCATCTAAAAGGTAGTTTTACGGGTGCTATTTCAGATAAGATTGGAAGTTTTGAAGCGGCCAATGGAGGAACTCTTTTTTTGGATGAAGTAGGGAACTTATCCTATGAAAATCAGATACAGCTTTTAAGGGCGTTACAGGAACGCAAAATAAAACGTATTGGGAGCAACAAGGAGATTAATGTAGACGTACGGGTAATTTCCGCAACCAATGAAGATTTAAAAAAGGGTGTTGCAAAAGGCACTTTTCGAGACGATTTATACCATAGATTAAATGAGTTTTCTTTTCGTATACCTGCATTAACAGAAAGGGAAGGAGACTTACCCGTCTTTGCCAATCATTTTTTAGAAGTATCCAACCTTGAACTGAATAAGCATATCTTGGGATTTTCTGAAGAAGCTTGGGATATTTTTAGAAACTATAATTGGCCGGGAAATATTAGAGAGCTTCAAAATGTCATAAAACGGGCCGTATTACTTTCTCAAGGGGAGAGAATAGAACCAAATGTTTTGCCCCAAGAATTGAGCAAGGGGTTAGAAAATGATGCGAATAGGGACCTGTCCAAGGAAGAATTTGAAAAGGAACAAATATTAAAAGCTCTAAAACGTACTAATTATAATAAGTCCAAAGCGGCTAAGATGCTTCGGATAACCAGAAAAACTTTATATAATAGAATTAGCCATTATAAACTGGAGATTTAGTTGTTTCATTCTCAAGGGTTTCCAGTAGTTTATCTAGGAACCTATGCAGTTTATCAAAATCGATTTTTATATTTTTCCAGTTATCGTAATCCAAGGGAATCTCCTCTAATACTTCTAAAATTGGAATGGCCTCTGTAATTTGAAGTTGACGAAACATGGGCAACATTTTATGGGCTGCTGAGCTAAGGGCCGTCGCACTTTTGTTTAAAAATGCGATTTTTAAGGACATCTGATTTTCAATGGTGTCTTTTTTGAACGTTTCCAAAAGTTGCTGAATGGCCATACCATCATCCCCGAGAAAGGATTCTAGCAAACCTGTATGATAAAGACCATTTCCCTTAAGATTTGCTGAAACTTCATGGTGAACCATCTTGTCAACTTGGTTCAAAATTCCCAGCTCCTGCAAAAGTTCTGATTTAGAAAAAGGTTTTCTTAACACCGTAAGGAATCCTTTGGAGGTGAAAACTTCTTTTTTCAAATCTTTCCTCCCTGTCATCGCTAGGATAGGCTGATTTTTATAATGGCCATACTTACCTTCGAGCAATTGCTTTACAATATCAAAACCGGAGACCTTAGGCATTTCAATATCGGTCAATACCAGATCGTAGGTTAGGTCGACATCTGCCATGGGAACAAGGTTAAAATCGCTAAAGAGTATTGGCGTAATGTTCTCGCTACGTAGCATTTCCCCTAATAGATGAAGAAAGGCCGTATCGTCATCTATAATAAGTATTCGCAATGGTTTTTGAAGGGCAATTGGTGGTACTTTGGTTACATCTTTTTGTTCTTCCTGTCCAAAAACTAACGGAAGCTTTAGAGTGAATACACTACCTTTTCCTACTTCACTTTCTAGTGTTAGAGCACCTCCTAAAAGTTGGATTAGTTTTTTGGCTATGCTCAGACCTAGACCATAACCATGATAATTTTGGGCTCTATGGTCTGGTGCTTGCTCAAATTCGTTGAAAATAACCTCTTGTCGTTCTTTTGAAATACCGACCCCGGTGTCGGAAATTGAAATCTGAACCAGTTTGGGTTCTAGAGTGTCGATGACATTTGCTTTTACCAGAATTTCTCCCGCCAAGGTAAATTTAAAGGCATTACCGATAAGGTTCGCCATAATCTGTCGTATTCTAACCGGGTCGTTGACAATAGGTCGCTCTAGGGTATCCTCAATCTTTAGAGTCAAGGAAATGTCTTCGTTGGCATGGGCCGTTGCGATATGCTGAGCTGTTTCGGTCAATAGGTCAGCAAGGTTGAAGTCAATTTTTTCGGGCTTCATTTTTTCCGCATCCAATTGCGAAAAATCCAACAGGTCATTGACCAGGTTGGTCATATAGCCTGTTGCCGATTTTATGTTACTAATATAGTTCTGCTGTTGTTGTGAAATTTTTGAATCTTCCAATAGTGTCGTGTAACCTGAAATAGTGTTGAGAGGAGTGCGGACGTCATGACTCACAGTGCGGATTAAACGTTCCCTGCTTTTCAGTAAGACGTCCGTGAATTTTTTTTCCTTTTCTAATTTTTTACGGTAAAGATTGGCCTTCCAAAAATCTCTATTGAGAATAAAAATAAAAACCACCACAACTAAAAACCCTAGGAGGGCTGCACCGCTTGCTAACCGAATACTCCTTTTAAGGGCCGTTTCCTTTTTGATTGTATCGTTGATGCTATTCACTAAAATTTCCTTTTCAAAGGAAGCTAGAATATAGCCTAACTGTTGCGAGAGTTCCAAATTGGTTCTGTTGATAGTGCGTTCTTGCTTGGTCAAAGCTTGGAGGTTAAGCATATTCTCTTCTTTCACCTCCCGCAACAAAGACCTTGAAACGTTTAAGACACTATCGGCACGTCTTGCTTTGTCCTCGTTGGATTCATCGGGTGGAATATTGCTGTTTAGGTAGTGGGCTACTTTTTTGATGGCTTCTTGAGCCTTAGGAGATAATTCTTCCAGATTCGGAGCTAAGCCTTCAGCGGTGATAACGCCAAGGTTGGCTTCCATTTGTTCAAATTGTTCCAAGGCCATATCAATAGCTGCGCTGGTCTGGTCTTGGGTCTTAAACTTTCTCAGTACATTTGTGTTAAGCACCTTTTGCTCCAATAATAGCTGTAGGCTGTCCAATTGTATCAATTGTTGTTCTTGGGTGCTCAACCCTCTAAGCTCATCGATGTCTTTGTATAGGGTCTCAATATGTTGTTTATAGGTATTGAAATCGCTCTTTTTTCGAGTTTGAAGTGCCAGTTCAGATAGGCTTTCCGCTTCGTATAATTGTGATACGAACGTATTTGTCTTAAGCAGTTTAATATCGTTTTCCGTGGTAGATTCTGTAGCGAGGTAATCACTAATTTCAGAGTATACGTAAGAAGAAGCGATAACGGCAAGTATCACCAGCAGCAAATAACTGATTATAATTTTTTGAGTAAGCTTGGTGCTGAATCCGCTCATATATACTATGTACGTTTTATGAGGCCTGCTAAGCCTTTAGCACATGTTAATTGTTCAGGAGCGATTTTTTTTCATTCTATGGTATGAAAGATGAAAATGCTGTCTTACATTTGTGCCATCTCAAAGGGGTGCTAAGTCCCGAACAAAAATCAGGCTGGTCCTGAACGGAGTTCAGGATAAAGCTGAGATTATACCCAAAGAACCTGGGCGGGTAATGCCGCCAAGGGAAGCGATAATCGCTATTAGGTAACGCACGGTTGCGCCAAAAAAGTTTTGGAAGGCAACTAAAAATTTAATTTTAACTTAGAATAATAGCCCCTTTTATTCGTAAACTATTTTACGAATGAAGTACACTATTTTCACAACATTGGCCATATTCGGCCTAACAATGGCCTCACAGGCCCAACAACAACCAACGGATTCCATAGAAGGTAAAAAAGTAGTGCTAGACGAGGTCTTCGTTTCCGCTATTAGGGTAACCAAGGAATCTCCCGTAACGTTTTCCAACTTAACAAAGGAGGATATTAAACCTCGAAATCTTGGTCAAGATATTCCTATTTTGATGAACTTTCTACCATCTGTGGTCACCACCTCCGATGCAGGAGCCGGAATAGGGTATACCGGTATACGGGTACGTGGTAGTGATGCCACGAGGGTAAACGTAACCATTAATGGCATACCGTATAACGATGCCGAATCTCAAGGCACGTTCTGGGTAAATATGCCAGACTTTGCTTCCTCTACGGAGAGTTTGCAGTTGCAACGTGGGGTAGGTACCTCTACCAACGGGGCGGGAGCCTTTGGTGCCAGTTTAAATTTATTGACAGATGGGTTTTCGGAAGAAGCCTATGCGCAAATTTCATCTTCCGTAGGAAGTTTCAATACCCTGCGGAGTAACATAAAATTCAGCACCGGATTATTGAACGATCATGTAGAGATTTCCGGACGTTTATCACAAATAAACTCGGATGGATACATAGATCGGGCACGTGCCGATATGGATTCCTACTTTCTGCAAGGAGCTTATAAGGATGATAACACCCTCATCAAGGCCTTGTTGTTCGGTGGGCATGAGATTACCTATCAATCTTGGTTCGGTATAGACGCCGCAACATTGGAAAGTGATCGAACTTTTAATCCGGCAGGTATATATACGGACGAAAATGGAAATACGCAATTCTATGATAACGAGGTAGATAATTACAAACAGGATCATGCGCAATTATTATGGAATGAACAAATATCCGATACTTGGAGCACTAACGTGGCCCTACACTACACTCGTGGCAGGGGCTTTTTTGAGCAATTCCGGGAAGATGACGATTTCGAGACCTATGGTTTTGAGCCGTTAACCGTTAATGGTGAGGTAGTAAATACGACCGATTTAATTCGCAGACGATGGCTGGATAATGATTTCTATGGCACGGTGTTCTCCGCAAACTATGTTAAGGACAAACTAAACCTGATTATCGGTGGCGGTTGGAACAAGTATGAAGGAGATCATTTTGGTGAGGTCATCTGGGCACGTTTTGCCAGCGATAGTGAAATTAGGGATCGTTACTACGACGATAACTCTACCAAGACAGATTTTAACATGTACACCAAGGCCAATTACCAATTAAATACGCAATGGTCACTGTATGGAGATCTTCAATATAGAAGAGTGGGGTACCGTGCAAACGGAGAAGATACCGGTCTGGTAGACGATACCTTTAATTTTTTCAATCCCAAGGCAGGGGTTACCTTCGATTTAAACCGGAACAACAACTTCTATTTTTCCTATGCCGTAGCTAACCGCGAACCTAATAGAAACGACTACGAAAGCGGAAATCCAAGACCAGAAAGGCTTAACGATTTTGAACTGGGGTGGCGTTATGTATCTCCGGACATACAATTGAATACCAACATCTATTACATGAACTATAAAGACCAACTGGTCCTAACAGGTGAATTAAACGATGTTGGCGCACCCTTACGGGAAAATGTAGGAGACAGCTATAGATTGGGACTGGAGATTGATGCGTCCATTAGATTCAATGATAAATTCAGCGTACAACCCAACATAGCCCTAAGCACAAATAAGAACCAGGATTTCGTTTTTCAGCGAGATGGTGTGCTGCAGGAGTTGGGGAATACCAATATTGCCTATTCGCCCAATATCATTTTTGGCAATATGTTTACCTATAGCCCTACCGATACTTTTCAAGTATCCCTTTTATCTAAATATGTAGGGGAGCAATACATGGGCAACATCGATTCGGAGACATCTATTTTAGATGCCTATTCCCAAACAGATTTTAATGTGCAGTATGAGTTAAAATGTGATGGTTTTTTAAAGAGTATCGTATTCTCCGGACTGGTAAACAACATATTTGATGCTAAGTTTGAGTCTAACGGATACTTCTTCACGTTTGATGATGATTTCTCGGACCCAAATGTAATTACCACAATTGAAGGTGCTGGATTTTATCCGCAGGCGGGAATAAACTTTTTACTTGGGGCAACGGTCAATTTTTAGGGATGAAAAAACTTAAAATTGCATTGGACTGGACTGCGAATACGAACCATACTGGTTTTTACGTGGCAAAAGAGAAGGGATATTACTCCGATTTAGGATTGGAAGTAGCCCTAATAACACCAGATAGTGATAACTATTCGGTAACGCCCGCGAAAAAAGTAGAACTTGGTCAAGCAGATTTGGCACTTTGCCCTTTAGAAAGTATTGTTAGTTATAAAACTAAAAAACGACCTTTTGATGCCGTAGCCTTAGCCACAATTTTTAAGGAGGATATAAGTGCCATTGCTGTTCTGGAAAAGAGTGCAATTCTTGGTCCTAAAGATTTGGATGGTTGCACTTACGCTTCTTACAAGGCCAGATATGAAGATGAGATAGTAAGGCAAATGATAAAGAATGATGGTGGAAACGGTACGTTTAAGATTACTTATCCGGAAAAGTTGGGCATATGGGAAACCATCCTCAATGGTACGGCTGATGCTACCTGGATTTTTACCAATTGGGAAGGAATTCGTGCACAGCAAGAAGGGATTAAATTAAACCTGTTTAAAATGGCGGACTATGGTATACCTTATGGATATTCGCCCGTAATTATGGCCAATAGGGAAACGGTGGATAAACAGAAGGAAATCTATTCAAAATTTTTGAAGGCCACTAAGAAAGGGTTTTTATTTGCACAGAAAGAGCCGGAAATCGCCATAGAAAGCATCAAGCCATTTGTAGCAAAGGAAGATAACAATATCGATTTGGTAGCGAGTCAAATGTACACCTCCCCCTATTACGGAAATTCGGATAAATGGGGTGTAATGGAAAAAGAGCACGTCAATAGCTTTTTATCTTGGCTTCAAAATAAGGGTTTGGAAAAAGCACCTTTATCCTATAAGGATGTGGTCTTTTAAAGTTTTTTTAATGCAATCGAATAAAAAGCAGGAATTTTCTTTATAGATTAAGTATCTTTAAGATAAAATCAGTGATGAAAATCCCCTATGAGCGAATCTAAAAGGTTACAGGAGCTTTATGCATATCAAATTTTAGATACACCTTCGGAAAAGAAATTAGACGATATCGTAGAGATTGCCGCAACGCTCTGTGATACACCTATTGCCGCTATTTCTTTTTTTGATAAGGATAGGCAATGGTTCAAGGCTAAAAAAGGGGTGTTTATTGATGAAATAGCCTCACTAAATGATATTTGTACGTATGCCATAAAAAATCCTAGTAAGGTATTGGTCGTGGAAGATGCCGTACTCGATGTGCGCTTTACTGACGTTAGTTCTTTTGATATAGGAAAGAAATCCATTCGTTTTTTGGTCAACGTACCGTTGACCACTTTAGACGGCCAGGTATTGGGAGTTCTTTCCGTAATGGACTTAAAACCGAGGCAAATAACACCTAGAAAAATAAACGCTCTAAAACTATTGGCCTTAGAAGTGGGGCAGTATCTTGAGTCTAAAAAGGCGATTTATTCGCAAGAGGTCACGCTTAAAAAAGGGACAATGGCCTTGGAGCGTTTCTCTAATCAATCTACAAGCATCTTTTTACAATTTGAAATAGATGCACAAGGGAAGTTGAATTTCCTATTCGTGAGTAAGGGTATCAATAAGATGCATGCAAGTTTAGATGATGAGAAAATCCTTAAGAAGCCGGAAGAGATTTACACAATAATTCACCCAGATGATCTAAGTTATCTAAAACAGACCATTCTAGATTCTTGTGTAAACCTTAGGATGTGGCAGGCAGAATTCAGAATCGTATCAGAAAATGGGGATGTTTCTTGGCATGAGGGTATGGCGAAACCTGTTAAAAAAGAAGACGGTAAAGTGATGTGGTACGGTACATTTCAAGACATCTCCGGTAAAAAAGAATACATAAAAACCTTAGAGCAAATGTCTTTTGATATCTCCCACGTGCTTAGAAAACCGATAACTACCTTAATGAGTATTATTTCTGTCATAGAGATTGAGAAAGACATGGACGAGCAGTCCTTAAAGATGTATGCGGGCTATTTAAAAGCTGTGGGGGAAGAATTGGATAAGTTTACTAAAATGCTTAACGACAGCTATTACGATAAATGGATGGGAACGCAGCAGTAATGTCTTTTCCTAAGTTTTAGTTAGATATGCTCACGGTGTTTCCGTTAAAGGTAGCCCTGTATTCTAGCATATCGTAGTAACGATTACCATCGTCTGGTCTGTTTAGCTGTTGCCCGGTAAAAAGGCTATATTGATACTCCTCGCATTCACAGGTAGCTACCTGTCCGTCCAACACCATGGTAGAGCATGAATTAGGTTCGTGGTTGGGGCAACTGGCCTCAAAGGCCCTAAACTGATTAAAACCTGCATTGACGATAAAAACACCACGAGTACCCACACCGGTGCTCTGCACCAGAACAACACTTCCCGTATTGGTTAAGGGACTATAGAGCGGTAAATTTAAATTGGCATCGAACCTAAAACCTATTTCTTGCAAGAACGGATTTCTGTTGGTCTGCTCATTGGAACAGGAGACTATCAATACCACTAAAAGAATCCCTAGAATACGGCTCATATGCTGTTATGGTTTTACTAAAACTTGAACAAATTTGCGTAAAAAATATGTATATTTGCGTTAAATCCTCTCTAAAAAAGCCCCGTTATTAGGGTAAAGCAGAGGATTTTCTTATTTATTAAACGAGTAAATTATGAGTAACGTATCTTACTACACGGTAGAGGGCTTAAAAAAGCTAAAAGATGAACTGAATCATCTTAGAGATATAGAGCGGCCCAAAGCATCACAGGCAATAGCGGAAGCTCGTGATAAGGGAGATTTGTCTGAAAATGCAGAGTACGACGCGGCCAAGGAAGCGCAGGGTCTATTAGAAATGAAGATTTCTAAAATGGAAGCAATTTTAGCCAATGCCAGATTAATAGACGAATCACAGTTAGATACCTCCAAAGTACTGGTGTTATCTACTGTAAAATTGAAGAACCAGACCAGTGGCATGGAAGTAAAATACAAATTGGTAGCTGAAAGTGAAGCGGATTTAAAAACGGGAAAAATATCGGTCAGTTCTCCAATAGGGAAAGGTCTTTTAGGCAAGAGTGTTGGGGATACGGCAGAAATAACGGTGCCAAACGGAACTTTGAAGTTTGATATTCTTGAGATTACTAGGGAATAGCGCCTTTTTAATAACTATATTTAATCCCGTTATTTCCCGTAACGGGATTTTTTGTTTCATATAATCAACCCGCCATGGCAACCATATTCACAAAAATCATCAATGGGGAAATACCCTGTTACAAAATAACCGAAGACGATAATTTTCTGGCTTTTCTAGATATCAATCCTAATGCGAAGGGGCATACCCTATGTATACCCAAAAAGGAGGTAGATAAATTGTTAGACTTAGACGAGGATACGTATGGCGCATTGATGGCTTTTTCCAGAAGGGTAGGTCTGGCCTTACAAAAAACCTTGGATTGTAAGCGGGTAGGGATGTCCGTTATTGGATTGGAGGTGCCTCATGTACACGTACACTTAATTCCCTTGACCACTATGAAAGATGCTACTTTTCAACATAAGGTTAGTCTATCTCCAGAAGAATTTAAGGACATAGCGGCATGCGTAAGTGCTAAATTTGAATAGTTCCTCCCAAGGAAAAATACACCCCTATAGCTGTGATTATCAGTGCTATAAGAATCAATATATAAAAGAGAAAGGTAGGTTTACTCGATTTTTTCTCTGGTACTACTGTTTTTTGATAGTAGTTGAACATACGTTCAATATCGTCCGTCCAAGCAACCGGATATATCATAGAGCTACATTTACGACAAACGATTTGGTTACTTACCTCGTTGGTGGTTTTATGAAAAAAACGTCCGTAGGTATGTTTTTGATAAAAAGAAAGTTTTAGGTCCTGATTAAAACACTCGGGACAATTATTGGTAAGGTCCGCTTCCTTTATAACAATCAATTTTTCCTTTGCCATGACTACTTGTGAGCTTTGAGGGAAATTTGCATTATGGTACCCTCTTTACCTGACGAAAGTACCTTTATTTTTCCGTTATGATATTCTTCAATGATTCTTTTTACCAGTGATAGGCCCAGACCCCAACCTCTTCGTTTGGACGTTACGCCCGGATTAAAGATACTGGTAAAATTGCTTTTAGGTATTCCATGTCCCGTATCGGCAACTAAAATATTCACGAATTTCCCGTCGGGAACAATATCTATGGAGATACTTCCTTTGCCTCGCATGGCATCAATACCGTTCTTAACTAGATTTTCTATAGTCCAATTGTACAAAGAACTATTTATCAGGACCGATTGTGATTCTATTCTAGAATTGAAGGTGAAATGGATTAGCTTGGAACTTCTTTTTTTTAAATACTCGAATGCGGTCTTCGTCTCCATTACAATATCGCTTTCGTAAAGTTTGGGTAATGAACCAATTTTGGAGAAGCGTTCCGTAATGGTCTCCAACCGTGCGATATCCTTTGCTATTTCCTTGGTGATATCAGGATTTATATGTTCAGATTTCAATAACTCGTTCCAACCTAATAGTGAAGATAACGGAGTACCGATCTGATGTGCCGTTTCCTTGGCCATTCCTGCCCAAAGTTTATTCTGTTCTGAGGCTTTGTTTGTTCTAAACAGGAAATAGATGACCGCTCCGAACAGAAAGATAATTAATAGCAGGGCAATAGGATAATATTTTAACTTGTTCAATACCTCGGAATTACCGTAATATAACGTAGCCAGATGTTCGCCTTGTTGGTCGATGGATACCGGAGTGTTCTCGTTTTGAAATTGCCTTAATTTTTTTTGGATATAGATGGAGTCGGATGCTTTCTCGGCAGGGATATTATTTACCCTAATGGTACTGTCTTTATTGATCAGTATCATTGGGGTAGACGTATTGTTTTGGAACACCTTTAAATGTAGACCTCCCAAATCTACGTCCTCGGCAGAATGAAGGAATTCTGATTGTGCAGTGGCCCAAATCTCCATTTTTAGACGTTCTTCTTCCTTAAAGGTCTTGAAAAAACTATTGGTATTCAACAAGATAAGGCTCACAACGATGAAGGAGCCTGCTAATAAAAATATATTGGAAGTTTTACTCTTAGGATTAAATTGCATCCATTTGATTTCTACTATTAAAGATAACCTAATTTGTAAAAAATTGTTGTGTTGTATTCATAGACTATTGTTTTATTGTAGTGTCATTTTACGTATTTTTGATTTTTACAGTAAAAAGAGCGTTTAAGATGGAAATAGAAGGAAAAGTGAAGTTGGTCGGAGAGACCAAAACTTTTGGAAACAACGGTTTCAGAAAAAGAGAATTAGTAGTAACTACCGATGAGCAGTATCCGCAACATATTATGGTAGAATTTGTTCAGGACAAATGTGATTTGTTGAACAGTTATGCCGTTGGTCAGGATGTTAAGGTTAGCATAAATCTAAGAGGTAGAGAGTGGACAAACCCACAAGGCGAAATAAAATATTTTAACTCCATCCAAGGTTGGCGTATAGAGAATTTACAGCAGCAAGCACAACCGGAAGGAATGCCACCTGTTCCTCCGATGGAAGCTTTTGAGCCTGCGGATAATTTAAATGAAGAAGATCACGATGATCTTCCATTTTAAGGGTTACAGTATAAATAGCTCTTCAGAAGAGGTTTTACCTCTAGCATAAGGAATAAAACGAAAACTTGTTCGACTTAAAAAGTTAAACAAGTTTTTTGCTTTCTAGACCTTTTTCCTAATTTGAGAATAAAAATGGTGGAAGAGGAAACGTCAGAGGGACCAATTCATTTCCTTTCGGAGCGCTTGTACTTTCCTTCGGTGGAGAACGCCAATTGCGAAGGACTTCTGGCGGTAGGCGGTGATTTGTCCTCCGAACGGCTTTTATTGGCATATCAAAGTGGAATTTTTCCGTGGTTCAATAATGATTCGCTCATTATGTGGTGGAGCCCAAAGATGCGAATGGTGTTGTATCCGGAAGAGGTTAAAATCTCTAAAAGCATGCAAAAAGTAATCCGTTCAAACCAGTTTCGTTTAACAAAGAACAAAAGATTTAAAAAGGTCATTGAACATTGTTCCGCCGTTCCCAGAAATGACCAGGAAGGAACTTGGATAACGGATGAAATGAAAAAGGCCTATTTGGAGCTGCACCGAAAAGGTTTCGCCAAATCTTATGAAGTTTGGGAGGGAAATAATTTGGTCGGGGGTTTGTACGGAATTGACTTGGGACATATATTTTGTGGAGAAAGTATGTTTAGCTTAAAGTCTAACGCCTCTAAATTTGCATTTATAAAATTGGCGGAAGAACTACAGGAACAGCATTATAAGTTGATAGACTGTCAGCTATATACAGACCATCTGGCGAGTTTGGGGGCTAGGGAAATACCCCGAAGCTTGTTTATGAGTAGGCTAAAGGGACAGAACTAGATTTGTGATTAAGAACGCTACATTTTCCGTAATCGCATTATAATTTTCCGCCCGGTATTCCGCTCCAAGTTGAAATTTGGTTTTTTCACTGATCAACCAACCCAATTGCGCGGTTATACGTTGGTCATATTCCGGTCGCGTAGCTTTTCCTGCACTTAGTAGAGACTCGGTGGTTAGTACTAAATAAGATTCGCCAATATCCAATTCAACACCCTGCAGGGGTAGATCCAAAGCAAATCTATATCTAAACCTATGTATGGTAGCGGATGCCGTAATGCGTTGTTCCGTTCTTAATCTATGCCCAAATCTTAGAACTCTCGCTTTATGGGTAATATTATACTGCTGCGTTATACGCAGTTCATTTTCTTTGTCCTGTTCAAAATTTTCACGAAATCTATATTGGAACCCTAAACCCAGACTTTGATTATCACTGATCTTAAGTTTAGAAAAATGTACAAAGTCTAATTGTCTTATTTCAAAATCCAATGCAGAATCCTGGTACAGATAGGTGCGTTTTGCTAAGGAAAAGTTATGGGAGTAATTTGCAGTTACTTTGTAATTCAGGGCAAGTTGAGGCTGCCAATAACCGGTCCAATTATCCTGTGCCTTTACGGTATAAAAAACGGTCCAAAAACAAATAAATAGAATACTGCTTTTCCTAGTAAAGAACATGATCGTAGTTAGGGGGTAATGACTTTCTTATCTTTTTGAAATTTCCTTCCGCATCAAAAAGGATTTCGTAATCAAAGTAGTTTTTATCAACTTTTCCGGCGACAATAAGTTCATAATTAAGTGAGGGCAGTAACAGATTTTGAAAGGCATTCCTAAACGTTTCTTTAAGTTGTTCTTGGTTTGCAGGATATTGCTGCTGTATTCTTTTGATTCGATATTTTGAGAATTGAGATTCAAAATAGGTTATCATTTTGGCCAAAGCATCGGAAGGGATATCTACTTCCTTTATGAGTACCTCAATATCTTCCAGATGGCCCTTTTCGTCGAATTCTACACTATACCAGAGTCTGTCTTTTTTGAATTTCGCTTCAAAACTCGTTTTGGCGCTATCGGTCTCTTTATAGAATTTGAGCCGTTTCACCTCTTGCAGTTCACTTTCCATCATATCCAAGGCGGCTATCGGAAATTGTGATTTTCGAATGCGGAATTCGCGTTCATATTTATCCTGTGACATAGTAAAAGAGCAACAGCAAATTATGATGATAAGGGACAGCCCGAATAATTTATTTTTCATAGTTTCTAATATCTAGACCTGCGCATACCTAAAGCAATTTATTTCATGATCGTTAACCATGCCCGTTGCCTGCATAAAGGCGTAGACCACGGTACTTCCAACAAATTTAAAGCCTCTTTTTTTTAAATCCTTACTAATTTGGTCGGAAAGCGGAGTATTCGCCGGGGCCTCTTTATAGTTCTGTATTTTGTTTATTATTGGTTTGTGGTCCAGAAAATCCCAAATATATTTATGGAAACTTCCAAAACTTTTCTGTACTTCCATAAAGGCTATGGCATTGGAGATAGTAGCGTTTATTTTAAGTTTGTTCCTGATAATACCGGCGTTCTGTAAAAGTTCTTCTTTTCTGTTGGTGTCGTACAAGGCAATTTTTTGATAATCAAAATTATCAAAGGCCTTTCTGAAGTTTTCTCTTTTTCTCAAGATGGTTATCCAGCTAAGACCTGCCTGAAAAGTCTCTAGAACAAGAAACTCAAATAGCATAGCATCATCCTTGACCGGAACACCCCACTCCCTATCATGATAATCTTCATACAGCGTATCGCCAACACACCAGCCACATTTGTGTTTTTCCATGCCCTTAAATTAGTAATTTAAAGGATAGGGCCAACTTTAAAAAGATTGCACTACCCACAAGTATAGCGGCATACCTAATGTTATATTAAACGGAAAGGTAATGGCAAGGGCCATGGGCAGATATAAACTGGGATTGGCTTTTGGTGCCGCTAGCCGCATCGCTGCGGGCACGGCGATATAAGAGGCACTTGCGGCCAATATCGCAAAGAGAAAACGGTTTCCAACACTTTCTGTAAAAGCGGCACTTACGATGGCAACAGTAATGCCGTTAATTAAAGGAATAATAATGGCGAATAGAAATGCGAACCAACCTTTCTTTAGAAAATCATTAAGTTTTTTACCACTGGTAATCCCCATATCTAGCAGAAATACAGCTAAAAATCCTTTAAATATATCCGTTGTAAAGGGCTCAATACCTCTCGCCTGTTGATCGCTAGCTAAAAATCCAATCACAAGGCTACCTAGGATGAGGAGTACACTTCCGTTGGTCAAAGAGTGTTTTACCACCCCCGTTAAGCTTATCTGGTTTTTTTTATCCTTTTGGAAATACGACATTAACAGCACTCCGATAATGATGGAGGGCGCTTCCATAAGCGCCATAACGGCTACCATATGACCCCCGAACGGTATCTGTTCTATCTCCAAGAAGGAAACAGCGGTTACGAAGGTAACGGCGCTCACCGAACCGTAAGCGGCCGCTATAGCCCCGGAGTTGGCAACACTGAACTTTCTCCGAAGGATAAAATAACTGAATACCGGAACAAATAGCGCCAAGAAGACTCCGTACAATAATGACCACAGTATTTCTAGATCCAGATTGCTATGTGAAAGTTCCATCCCACCTTTAAATCCAATAGAGAACATGAGGTAAAGGGATATGAATTTTGACGAATTGGCGGGTATTTCTAAATCGCTCTTTAAGGACACCGCCAAAATACCGAGAAAGAAAAAAAGTAAGGCAGGGTTGGTCAGGTTGTCAAGCAACAAATGTAAATCCATAAGTAAGTTGATTATTTAAAAAGGAGGTTTCAGGCCTTCTCATTGATAGCTATGAGTTTGATGGAAATGTCCCCATCAATTTGGAGTTTATAACCTTCGTTCCTAGCTCTTAGGATAAGGTCTTTTACACTGTTTTTAGAATTCTTGAGTGACGCTATGCGCTGTTCCGACCATTCCGTATTGGTATCTACTCCATTTTGAAGACTAAGAATTTGTAGATGATGAAACTTTATTTTATCGCTTATGAGCGAAAAGAGTACATCCGCCGCTTCAGCGGGCGCAAACGTACCCTTTACAAGATTTATGGTTTGATCTGGTTTCAATAGTTCTCTTTTAAGAATTACCTAGCGCTTTAACTACAAGGATACAGGAAATAATACCCAAGGCAACGAGCAGACGGTCCATGAATAGATTATCGTTTGTATATGAGGTAATAAGAAAACCGGCGATGGCTACAAAGCCAAGACCAAGATACAGATGTGCTTTTTTAAGTGACATAAGATTCTTTTTTGAAAGTTGTTTATGGCTATTTGTTCACTGATATTTTAAGTACGCCGTCTATCTTAAGCGTTAATCCTTCTGCTCTTGCTTGTGCAAAGAAATCTTTTGCAATGGATTTTTCATGTTCTAATTCGGTGATGCGCTCATCCGGATATTTAGTATTAGCCTCAGAATACCCTTCACATAAAGAAAGTCGTTGTAGCTTGTGAAAGTTTATTTTCTCATTAAGTAGGGCCAAAACTACATCGGAGGCTTCGGATACAGTGAAATTTCCATCCACTAAATTTATTTTTTGCATAGTTTTAGGTCTTACGTTTTCTGCTGTTGCTTTCATGATTTGAATTTTTAGTTTAACTTATTCTTTAAGTTGGCACAAAGTTTAAAATAATAATCCATAAATTTTTATTTATATTTATTATATCAAACATTAATATTATTTATGAATTATACCTTACATCAACTTCAGGTTTTTCTCAAAGTGTCAGAAAAACAAAGTATTACAAAGGCAGCGGAAGAATTATTTTTAACGCAGCCTGCGGTATCTATTCAGTTAAGAAATTTTCAAGATCAATTTTCCATACCATTGACAGAGGTGGTAGGGAGAAAACTATATATCACGGATTTTGGACGGGAAATTGCCGAGGCGGCCGAAAAGATTTTGGACCAAGTCTATGCGATTAATTATAAATCGTCATCGTACGAAGGTAATTTGTCGGGGAGGTTAAAGATTTCGATAGTCTCCACGGGTAAATACGTAATGCCCTATTTCCTTTCAAATTTTATAAAGGGCAATGAGGGGGTAGAGCTTTTAATGGATGTAACCAATAAGTCTAAAGTGGTTAAGGCACTGGAGTTGAATGAAGTGGATTTTGCGTTGGTTTCCGTATTGCCTACGCATTTAAAAATGGATAAGATAGCCCTGATGACCAATAAACTCTTTTTGGTGGGTGATATGAAACGCAACTTTAATTCTAAGAATAAAAATAAGATTTTCAAGGACCTTCCATTGATTTATAGAGAACAGGGGTCCGCCACAAGAGGCGCAATGGAAGAATTTATAAGGAAGAACAATCTACCTACATCAAAGAAAATAGAACTAACATCAAATGAAGCCGTAAAGCAAGCTGTAATAGCAGGTTTAGGATATTCTATTATGCCTTTAATAGGGATTAAGAATGAATTACGTAACGGGGATTTACAGATTATAGAAGTTTCAGGTCTGCCTATAATTACTACATGGAATTTGGTGTGGTTACAATCAAAGAACCTTTCTCCTGCCGCCAATGCCTTCTTAGCATACGTAAAGGAAGAAAAAGAGGATATTATAGCAGAACATTTCGATTGGTTCGAAAATATTTAAAGAACTGAAGGCCAATTAGACTTTGGCTGTGTTTTCCCTAATGAGCGAAGCGAGCTCCTCGTCCATATAAACAATAGGAACGGAATACAACATAGGCATGTTGGTTTTAAAGTTTGTTTTTAGGACATCGTTGATAGTTTTAAATAGAAGTGCCTTTGTCTTGCCTATGATTAGGGTCTGTTTTGAACTTACAAGTTGGCCCTGAGCATTTTTTTTCTCGTATACCGTTTTTTCAGATACTACGGCCTGTAAAAGTAATTTTTGGTCCATCAATAGATTTATGATTTTAAGCGCTTGCTTTCTATCCTTTGCAATAATATGTGCTAGTATCATAATGTTTATTTTAGAACACCGGTCATATTATAAAGGATATCTAGCGAAGAACTATCCTAATATGACCGGTGTCGAGAACAAAAATTTATACGTTAAATAAATACTTTAGCGTGTCTCCTCAATGGGCTTGCCTACAGGTGTCAACTTGGCATTGATAGTGGTTAAATGGTTAAAAAAGCTTTCACCGTCCTCTCTTCTGAGAACCGCCCTTCTAGTTCCATCAGAATTTAAATCTAAACTGTCGATAATAAATTTAGTACCAAAGACATTGATATAATTTCCGCCCCCGTCCCAATTGTTCAAACCACCTATAATAATGGCAGGGCCGTTCTGTTTCTTTGTCAAGTTAACCTGTTCAGTAGCAGACCGTCTATTGACCTCATTATCCTCAAACTGTATATAGAACATTTCTTGAGCCTGGCCAAATAGTGGAGATAATACGATAAGTATCAATAGTAGAGTTTTCTTCATATCAAAAAAAATTTTATACAATATAAGGAATTAAGACGCTCATAAATGCAGCACTATCGTTAAATATTAGTTAAACTATTAATTAATAATAGCATTACTATTATATTTGTACGTATCAAAATAGCACTTAATGGAACATTTACTACAGACTGTAACAATAAGAATCAACGAGAAGATTTTTTTAAAAGACCCGGAATCATCCGATTTGGGCAAGCGCATTGTCGAGAATAGTATCCTAATGATTAGCAAAATGGGTTTTGAGAGTTTTACTTTCAAAAAATTAGGGACTAAAATAGGATCCAATGAAAGCTCTATTTATAGGTATTTTGAAAACAAGCATAAATTACTGTTGTATCTTACCTCCTGGTATTGGGGATGGTTGGAGTATCAATTGGTTTTTGCGACCAATGGTATCGCCGATCCTGAGGAAAAATTACGGAAGGCCATTGAGATTGTGACCAAAACAACAGTTGAGGACACCTCTTTTTCACATATTAACGAGGTGCTTTTAAATAAAATCGTCATTAACGAATACTCGAAATCTTATTTGACCAAAGAAGTGGATACGGAAAATAAAGAGGGATACTTTGTAATCTACAAAAGGTTGGTGAACCGTCTTAGCAAAATGATACATGGTGTGGATTCCGAATATCCTTATCCTTCAAGCTTGGCAAGTACGCTTTTAGAGGGTTCTTTGCACCAGCACTTTCTTAGGGATCACTTTAGTTCTTTGACGGATTTCCGTGAAAATGACGATCAAAAACAATACTTCTTAAACCTAGTGTTCTCATCACTTAAATCCTAAAAAGGAATGTCAAAAAATATTTTAACCGCTTGGCAGCGTCTCATAGGCATGCTTCGTCTGGACAAGAGAGACGTTTTTCAAGTCTTTTACTATGCAATTTTTGCGGGAATCGTCAGTTTGTCCCTACCTCTAGGTATCCAGGCCATCATAAATTTAATACAAGGAGCCCAAGTGAGTACTTCTTGGATAGTACTGGTTGTATTAGTGACCTTGGGAGTTGCTTTTGTAGGCGTACTGCAATTAATGCAGATACGAATCATAGAAAACGTACAGCAGAAAATTTTTACTAGGGCATCGTTTGAATTCTCTTACCGTTTTCCCAAGATAAAGATGAGCGAATTACGTGATAATTATCCGCCAGAACTGGCAAACAGGTTTTTTGATACCTTAAATGTGCAAAAAGGTTTACCCAAGTTGTTGATAGATTTTCCAGCAGCACTTTTACAGATTATTTTTGGTTTGCTCTTGCTGTCGTTTTACCATCCCTTCTTCATCATCTACGGTATTTTGTTGATCGTTCTCATCTACGTGGTTTTTAAGTTCACGGTACAGAAAGGTCTTGAAACGAGTTTAGCGGAATCTAAAAGTAAATATAAGGTAGCGCATTGGATACAGGAGATTGCGCGTTCTATCGTTAGTTTTAAACTCTCTGGTAGAACATCGCACGCCTTGGACAAGACAGATACCCTTGTAGATAAATACTTGGTTTCCAGGGAAAGTCATTTTAGGATTCTAGTATTGCAATTTATTCAGATGATCGGTTTTAAGATTTTGGTAACCGCTGGTCTTTTACTGATCGGTGGTCTATTGGTCTTGAATCAAGAAATGAATATTGGACAATTTGTAGCGGCGGAAATTATTATACTATTGGTAATTGCATCGGTAGAGAAACTTATTTTAGGTCTAGAGTCTTTCTATGACGTTCTTACCTCTTTGGAAAAGCTGGGGCAGGTAGTGGATAAAGAATTGGAACCACAGGACGGGGAATTTCCTTTCTTACATGATGATAAATTTAGCCTAGAGTTAAGTAACATTAGTTATCACATTCCAAATTCCGAAAAGAAAATTATTGATGATCTTTCTATTTTAATAAAGTCAAAAGATAGGGTGCTTTTAAGTGGACCCAATGGCTCGGGAAAATCGACATTACTGCGATTAATAGCGGGTATCATTGAGCCAACGGAAGGTACCATATATGTAAATAATATTTCCCTAAAAGGTCTGCACCTAAATTACTACAGGGCTCAATTGGGGCAGTCACTTACCGAAGAGTCTCCCTTTGAAGGTACGCTTTTAGACAATATCACTTTTGGAGATAAGGAAATTCCGAAAGAGGACATTCGTTGGGCCATTGAAAAATCTGGTTTAAAACAATTTGTCAAAGAACAGAAGTTAGGACTAAAAACCGTTATTTATCCAGAAGGGAAACAAATATCAAGCACAATAGCCAAAAAAATAGTTTTAGCTAGAAGTATTGTTAGAAAACCAAGACTATTAATTCTAAAGGATCCTCTTGACCAATTTGATTCTAAGGAGGCCACAAGAATCATGGATTTTCTTATTGATGTTGAACATCCTTGGGCCTTGATCGTTGTAAGTCAAAATCCCAATTGGGTGAAAAGGTGTGGTCGAATCTTGACCTTAAATGCAGGAAAATTAATTAGCGAAAAGTAGAGAAGATGTTGAACATATCTAAAAATAGCTTAGCCAAGCGAGTAGATTTAAAAGGCTATCAATCCACCAACAGGGTTTTTCATCAAAGGTATTACAAGTACTTTAATAGGTTCCTGAAAGGCTTTGGGATCATGATATTAATTCTCTTTTTTCTTCCATGGACACAGAACGTGACCGGAAAGGGATACTTAACTACCTTGAAGCCGGACCAACGACCACAGACCATACAATCACCCATACCGGGTAGGATTGAAAAATGGTACGTACAAGAAGGGGACTATGTAAAGAAAGGAGATACCATCCTCTTTATTTCGGAGATTAAAAATGAATATTTTGACCCTAACTTGGTTTCTCGTACAGGAGATCAAATAAGGGCAAAATCGGCATCTGTACTCTCCTATGAAGGAAAGGTAAAAGCGTTACGTAACCAAATGTCGGCTTTATCCAATGAGCGGGCATTGAAGTTGGAGCAAGCCCGCAACAAATTGCTGCAGTCTAAACTAAAAGTTCAGAGCGATAGTATTGATCTAGAAGCGGCTGAGACCAATATTAGAATTGCAGAAAGGCAGTTTAACAGAACGCAACAATTGCAGAGCGAGGGCCTTAAAGCCGTGACGGATGTAGAAGAAAAACGACTAAAACTTCAGGAAACTCAGGCAAAGCTAATCTCGCAGCAGAATAAATTACTCGCCGCAAGGAACGAGGTAATTAATGCAAGAGTAGAAATAAATCGTGTACAGAATGAATACACCAATAAAATTTCAAAAGCGGAGAGTGATATGTTCACCGCTCAATCCAGCCAGTTCGATTCTGAGGCGCAAGTAACAAAACTAGAGAACGAGTTTACCAACTATTCCATGCGGAACGATATGTATTACGTGCGAGCGCCACAGAACGGCTTCATTAACAAGGCCATTCAAGGGGGTATAGGTCAAACCTTCAAAGAAGGGGAGTCCCTGGTAGGTATTATGCCCGCGGATATTGATATGGCTGTGGAAACCTTTGTAAGGCCCTTGGATTTACCCTTGATGCATCTGGGTGAAAAAGTCCGTATTCAGTTTGATGGTTGGCCTGCAATAGTTTTTAGCGGTTGGCCCAATGTTTCTTACGGTACGTATGGGGGTGTTGTGGTGGCCATTGAAACCTTTATTAGTGATAATGGAAAATATAGAATTTTATTGGCGCCAGATCCGGACGATCATGAGTGGCCGGCAGAGCTAAGAGCGGGTTCTGGTGCGGACACGATTGCACTTCTGGAAGATGTGCCCATCTGGTATGAACTATGGAGACAGTTAAACGGTTTCCCTCCAAATTATTATCAGCCCGAGGGAGCGCAAGGTAAACCAGTAAAGAAATAAGGATGCAAAAATATATTGTTTGTTTATTTTTTGGATTTTTCTTCGTGGCCCATGCCCAAGTACAGGATTCTTTAGAATTGGAGTTCAATGAATATCTGGGCTATGTAAAAAAGTTCCATCCAATTGCCAAACAGGCAGATCTAACCCTGAGTATTGGTCAGGCAAATTTAATGAAAGCACGTGGAGGCTTTGATCCCAAGATAGAGGCAGATTACGAGCGCAAGGAGTTTAAGGGAAGTGAATATTGGGATAGACTGAACGCCACCTTCAAAATACCAACGTGGTATGGCATAGAATTGAAAGGAAATTTTGAACAGAATCAAGGTGATTTTATAAGTCAAACAGAGACCGTACCGGATAATGGTCTTTACAGTGCGGGTATATCAATGTCCCTTGCTAGAGGGTTGTGGATAAATGAGCGTATGGCTACCCTAAAGAAGGCAAAGTTTTTCAGGGAGCAGACCAAGGCCGATCGTGATTTATTGGTCAACCAAATACTTTTTGATGCTTCTTTGGCCTATTTTGATTGGCTACAAGCTTATTTGGACAGGGAAGTGTTTACTAATTTTCTGAGTAATGCAGAAATTCGTTTCGAAGGAATCAAAAAAAGTGCCGAAGCTGGCGATAAGGCCGCAATAGATACGGTAGAAGCGAAAATCGCCGTTCAGAACAGGGCCTTGGAATTAGAACAGGCCAACGTACGCTTTCGTAATAAATCTTTAGAGTTATCTAATTTTCTATGGGGAAATGACAATATTCCACTAGAACTACAACCCAACGTATTCCCGGATACGGATTTGGCCGCGGATATAGACTATACGTTGGAAATTCTTGGCAAGCCCTTGGATAGTTTTACGGTAGAGAATCATCCTAAGATAAAATCATTAGGATTTAAGATTGACGGACTGCGTGTAGACAAACAACTAAAAACCAATAAATTACTCCCAAAAATAGATGTAGAATATAACTTTCTAACAGAAAGCCCAGATGTGCTCAATTCCTTTGTTACGGAGGAGTATAAAGGAGGTTTAGCGTTTCAATTCCCACTCTTTCTACGTAAAGAAAGAGGGGATTTAAGATTGGCGAAACTTAAATTGAACGATGCACAGTTTGAGTTGGACAATGCACAAATTGAAATTCGCAATAAAGTATTGGCTATTTATAATGAACTAGAGTCTTTTGAAACCCAAAATGTTCTGATTTATGATATCGTTTCTAATTACCAAACGATGCTCTCTGCGGAAGAAAGAAAGTTTAGTTTTGGAGAAAGTTCGCTGTTCTTGATCAATTCAAGGGAAAGTAAGTTGATAGATGCTGTTTTAAAACAGAATTCGGTTCAAAATAAATTCTATTCGGCAAAAGCAAAATTGTTCAAAAGCCTAGCGGTTAATCCAGAGAATCTATAATACGAAACGTTAATGAAAAATGAAGCATCCAATAGTAGTTCAAAGAATGACTATAAGCTATGGTTAAAGGATTCATTTTTCATTGTTCTAGGGATATTTTCCGCGGCGTTCGCCTTGGAGAGCTTTCTTTTGCCCAACAAATTCATTGATGGTGGTGCTACGGGAATATCCCTACTAATTGCAGAAACTTCAGATGTTCCACTGTATTTACTGATTCTATTCGTAAATATTCCATTCGTAATACTGGGTTACAAGGTAATCGGAAAGTTGTTTGCGGTAAAAACGGCACTGGCTATACTTGGTTTGGCACTAGTGTTGCTTACCATTGATTTTCCAGAAATAACACAGGATAAATTATTGGTTGCCGTTTTCGGTGGATTTTTTCTGGGCGCGGGAATCGGACTATCAGTGAGAGGAGGAAGTGTACTCGATGGAACCGAGGTTTTGGCAATATTTCTAAGTCGAAAGCTAGGAACTACAATCGGCGATATTATAATCCTCATCAACATTTTGGTATTCTTGGCAGCTGCTTATCTACTATCCATAGAAACGGCACTATACTCTATGTTAACGTATCTAGCGGCTTCAAAAACGCTGGATTTTGTAATAGAAGGAATTGAAGAATATACTGGGGTAACGATTATATCCGATAAGAACGAGGAGATAAGGGCCATGATCATTGATAAATTAGGTCGCGGTTTAACGATTTACAAGGCCAAGGGAGGCTATGGAAGGCATGGGGTCCATAAAGAGTATGATGTTATCTTTACTGTGATTACAAGACTGGAAATACGCAGGTTAAATATTGAGATTACTAAAATAGACCCAAAAGCATTTGTGGTAATGAGTAAAATAAATGACACACGAGGAGGAATGATTAAAAAGAGATCTATTTAATAACTTTGAATCAAGGGAATTAGAAGACATATTTTGTTCTACATGCTGAGAAATTCATGATAATGCAGATAAGCAGTACTTACCTTATAGCTATAACGCTTGCACAGACTTTTTTCATGGGCTCTTGTACCCAAGAAGAAAACATTACCGAAGGCCAAGTATTGACAACCGAGCGTTCCACGGAGGATAACGAAGCACAACACCAATCAAGCACAGTAAGATTTATTGATGAGTTTGTACTTCCGGATGGTCAGGAATTCGGGAATACAATTGTGGGCGGATTATCCGGTATTGATTATGAGAACGGGAAGTGGGTGGTCATTAGCGATGATTCTAAGAGGCCAAGATACTATACCCTTAATGTAGCTTACGATATAGATGGGTTCAGTTCTTTGGAAATTACAGGCGTAATTACGTTAAAGGATAGCCTGGGGCGAGACTTTGGGGTGGAAACCGTAGATTCAGAATCCATTCGGATAGATGGTGATAAGTTCGTGTGGTCTAGCGAGGGGAATATTGGAGCCAAAATAAATCCCTTCGTACGTACGTCGTCATTAGAAGGCGATTTCATAAAAGCAATGGACTTGCCATTGAAATATAGCGCATCAAATGAAGAAGAGAACGGACCCCGGCAAAATGGCGTTTTCGAAGGATTGTCACTAAGTTCGGACAAAAAAGGATACTGGGTAAGCATGGAATTGCCGTTAAAAGAAGATGGGGAACCGCCAACGACCAATCATGGAGCCCCGATTAGATTAGCTTATATTGATAAAGTCACGGGAGAGTTTGGAAAAGAGTTTGCTTATCCCTTGGACCCTGTAGCACGGCCAGCGATAAACGGTTTTTCCTTTGAATTGAATGGCTTGGTAGAGTTATTGGAATATGAGGAGAATAAATTCTTGGCCTTGGAACGTTCCTTCTCTGCCGGATATACAGATGGTGGAAATACAGTAAAAATCTACGATGTAGATGCGAGAGTTGCAACCGATGTTAGCGGTATTGCAACGCTTAAAGAGGCCGATATAACGATGGTGAAAAAAAAGCTACTTTTAGATTTTGATACCCTACGACCACAATTGACGAATGGAATAGTGGATAATATTGAAGGAATAACCTTTGGCCCAAATTTTTCCAACGGAAACAAATCGATCGTTGTCGTATCCGATAACAATTTTAGTAGACTTTATAAGCAATTGAATCAGTTTATACTTTTAGAACTTCGCGAATAATCTAACAATTGAAGCTCGGTTTTGTATCTCATTGCAATAAAATAGTCATAAATAGTGTTAATTTTTAGATGAAACTATTCGCCTCCGAAAGAGATTTTTAGTCTGTTAACCCATGTTTTTATTATAAAATAAAAGTAAAACTATCGATATATAGTATATTAACTATTATTTTACGGATTAATACTATTAAAATAATTTTTACGTTGTATTTTTGTCATGTGAAACAAGCTATCCAATATTGGAGAAATAGAAAAGCATGAAAAAGAGAAGACCAGTATTTTATCCTGAGTTCAATGTCGAGGAAAAGGAATCAAAAGTAGAAGTGTTGGAGTGGCAGCAAATGAGGCCGGGTCAAAATTTAAAAATTGGGGACCCTTCCAATAAGTACTATCAATACATCTATACTTCGTTAAACTTTGACGATCATAAGGTAGAGAACCTAAAGAAGTTATTGAATTTTAAAGGAATGGAAGTAGTGGTCATCAGTATTCTAAAAATGAAGGATGGCAGTTTTTTCGACGTATTGGAAAGAAAAGGAGAGGTTTTTACCGATAAAATTTCAAGAGTTTATGCAGATTTAAAAAATACTTATTTAAAAAAAGAGTTAGTAGTATAAATTGATAAATATAAAAGTATGATCAATAAAATGAAGTCAGTTGCATTAGTATTTGGATTACTGTGTACTTATAACCTTAGCGCGACACCGGAAGAAGGTTCATCTTCGGAGAATACCGTTCCCATGAACAGTTGCTCAGCAGAGCAATTGATGCAAAAGTCACAATTAGCTACCGAAGATAGCTATGCATTGGATTTAATAGAGATAGAGGAAGAAGAGGTAGACTTGGGTTATGATACCTATTTCTATCTGCCGGACAATTTTGATCCATATCAAGGAATGATAATCGATTTGGAGGAGATTACGTTTGAGGAGCCGGACGAAAATATAGACCTAGGTTTTAGGACGGATAAATACTTACCAAAAGGATTCAACCCCTATTCTTGTTCAAATTAGCTTTTAAAAGCCCTAACCTAGGTTAGGGCTTTTTTAATATATTTAGTTTTTACGGTCTTCTCCGAAAAGTGCTGTAAGGTTTATGAATAATTACTACTTATAGGATAGGAGCAATAGCGTCTTTTAACGATTGCCGCATAATAACTAAGAGGTCATTAAGATTATAAAAGGATGGGAATTAATACTATGATACGAAAGGAAGATACGCTGGTTACCGCTTTGGGTAATAGTTATTCCTATGAGGAATACAGGAACTTAGTAGAAAAATTAGCAGCGGAAGGAAAGTCAACTGGCCCTGTACAAACAGAAGCATTGGCCAATTATACCCAACTTAACGACAGGCGCATGAAACGTTGGGACAAAACCTTGAGATTCAGTGAGGAGGCTGTCTCTAAAATTACTGCAGTTTCAAAAAAAATGACCTGGACGGTTCTTACGGAGAGCTGGTGTGGTGATGCGTCTCCGGCATTACCGGTAATGAATAAGATAGCGGAACTTAATCCAAATATTCAATTACGAGTTGTGTTGCGTGATGAAAATACGGATTTAATGAATCGGTTTTTGACCAACGGCGGAATGTCCATTCCCAAACTCATCGTACGAGATGATGTAAGCAATGAGGTGGTAGCGGACTGGGGCCCAAGGTCGGTTAATGCCACTAAATTAGTGGAAGACCACAAAGCGGTACACGGTATGATAAAACCTGAATTTAAACAGGATATTCAAGTTTGGTACAACAAGGACAAAGGACAAAGCATTTTGGCCGACCTGTTGTTGCTACTTCCTTTGGAATAGGTACGTAATCGTTCCTTTTTGAGTAGTTTTGTCCGAAGCACTGAACTTTGCTCTTAGCGCATAGGTAATAGCATTATCTACTAAGCAACCGTTGGAGGTACCGGAGCTTTTTTCATTGAAGTCTGCCTCGGTTACATTTCCGTATTTATCCACTTTAATGTTGATAACAACCTTACCGCCCTCGATACAGGTGTAAATAGGCGGCGGCATCTTATAACCGTTTCGTTCTACCAGAGAATAGGAGATAGAGGTTCTTTTCGCTGCTAGATTATTGGTGAACTCCTGTTTTTGGGCTTCTTTTTCTCCAAGAAGCTGTTTCTTTTCCTCTCTCTTTTGGGCAAGTTCTTTTACTCTGGCGGCATATTCGGAATCCGAAATAAACTCGTCCGTTTGCTCTCCATCGCTCATCGCAGCTTTCTCCTCCAAAATTTCATCAAGGGTTTTCAATGGCTCTGGATTACCGTAACTGGGTTTTGCAGTTTCATTAAAGGCCATATGGCTCTTAATGGTTTCGGCCTTTGAAATTTCCTCTAGTAGTTTTTCTTCTTCTTCGGTGAGTTCTTCCAATAGCTCCTCTTCCAAAAGCATTTCAACAACATAATCGTCTTCTTGCTCTTCTTCTGCACCTAAATGAATGTTATAGAGCACCAATACGATAATCGCCATAGAGAACATGGTAATGATTAGCGATAGTTGTTGTCTATTTAAATTCATGTTTATATAACCTTTTTTTGTGGAAATTAGTATGGTATAGCTTTCAAAGAAACTAAGCCATAGCATAAATTTCCTATGCTTTTCCCAACAGTTGTTGTTCAAAGACCTCCAGGTCTAGGGCTATATCTACGTTATAATCTCCTATTTTGGTTCTTCTTAAGGCGGATAAATGTCCGCCAGAACCTAAAGCAAGTCCAAAATCATGGGCAATGGAGCGAATGTAAGTGCCTTTACTACAAACGATTCTAAAATCAATTGCAGGAAGCGCTACCGCTGTTATTTCAAACTCCAAAATACGTACCGCGCGCTTTTTAATTTCAATTTCCTCTCCTGCTCTGGCATATTCGTATAAACGTTTGCCATCCTTTTTTAGGGCTGAGAATATGGGGGGTGCTTGTTGTATGTCGCCCAGAAATTGCTCTGTAGTTTTGCGGATTAAGGCTTCGGTTATGTGAGCCATTGGGTAGGTTTTATCCACTTCTGTTTCCAAATCATAGGAGGGTGTGCTTGCTCCTAGTGTAATTGTGCCAGTGTATTCTTTTGCCAAACCTTGGAATTCAGGTATCCGTTTCGTGAATTTCCCCGTGCAGATAATAAGAAGCCCAGTCGCTAAAGGGTCTAAGGTTCCGGCGTGGCCAATTTTGATTTTTTTTAGCTGAAATTTTTTACGAATGGCCCATTTCAGTTTGTTCACGGCTTGGAAAGAAGACCAGCCTAGGGGCTTGTCAATAAGAAGTACTTGACCGTTTAAAAAATCTTCCTTGGTTCTCAAATTTTTTCTTCTCTGGTCAAATTTTTTTCTTTCATAGCTTTATGGTATCCAGCTTTTTTTCCAATAAAATAGGCCAAAACAAAAAGGCCAATAGGAAATATCAGTGCAACTAAAAGTACTATTAAAACTTGCCAAGGGCCGATCACTAAACTCATAGAAGTTATTTATTAGGTAGAACTGTAGCCGTAAACAATGGCGATTAGGCCAACAACAAGACAGTATATGGCAAAATAAGTCAGCTTGCTTTTACGCACTAATTTAATCATCCACGTACAGGCTGCTAGTCCCGCGACGAACGCAGCAATAAATCCGGCACCCATGGCCAAATTATTTTCGCCGCTAAAGGTAAGGTCGCCGCTAAAGAGGTCCTTGGCGATTTTTCCAAAAATTAACGGAACCACCATTAAAAATGAAAAACGGGCGGCCTTGGACTTATCCACTCCCAATAAAACGGAAGTTGATATGGTAGCGCCGCTACGGGAAATACCGGGAAGCATGGCTATAGCTTGTGATATACCAACGATGAAGGCATTTTTGAAACTTACCTTCTTTTCTGTATCCTTAGCTTTATCAGCAAAATAAAGAAGTACAGCGGTAACCAATAGCATAAAACCCACAAAACGCACGTTACCTCCAAAAAAGGCCTCTAGTTGCTCTTCAAAAAAGAGTCCGACTAAAACAGCGGGTAGCATGGAAATAATAATTTTAAGGGAGAATTGACTTTCTTCGTTCCATTGAAATTGAAACAATCCTCTTAAGATTTCCCAAACATCTTTTCTAAAAATTACAATGGTGCTCAAAGCGGTTGCAAAGTGAAGTACAACCGTAAAAAGTAAGCTCTCCTCGGGAACGGAATTATCACCTAAAATAGCCTTGCCAAGTTCTAAATGGCCACTAGAGGAAACAGGAAGAAATTCTGTTAATCCCTGTATTATACCAAGGATAATAGCATCTAGGGTATCCAATTAGTTTTTCTTTTTGTGAGGATTCAACAAAATTGCGTACACCTCGATTCCTAGACCAATGAGTACTAATGTAGGTGCTAGTCTTATTCTTCTAAAGTTGTATATCTGAGGATTAAAGACATTGGGGTCGTCCGTTCCCCCGCCACTCATCAAAATAAAACCTAAGGCAATACAGGCCAAACCAATGAACATGAACAAGTAGTTTTTCTTTTGAAAAATAAACTCCTGTTTAGGTGCCTGCTCAATCTTATTCTTTTTACCCATGAAGCAAATTTAGTAATATAATTCGTCCGTTCTTAAATTTAAAAAACGCTGTGTAGCGAAATAGGTACTTATAAGGGAGATAAGGATGCCTAAAAGAAAAACACCGACCAATAAAATTATCAGTATGGAAGGTTCTTCCAAAAGCCCTAAATCCTGAAAATTAGTATTAACATAATAAACCACACCTCCTATGGCAATAAGCGCTAATAAAGCACCAAGCATACCTAATTTTATGTTTTGCCAAATAAAGGGCCTTCTTATAAAGGTTTTTGTAGCGCCCACCATTTGCATCGTTTTAATGATAAAGCGTTTAGAGTATATAGATAGGCGTATGGAACTGTTGATGAGGAGTACCGCTATAAAGGTAAAAATGCCACTCGCCACCAATATCCAAAACCCGATTTTCTCGACACTTTTGGCTACCATGCTCACAAGTACCTTATCATAACTTACTTCATCGACATAACTTTTTTCGGAAAGTTCATCCGCTATTTCCGTTACTTTTTCAGCAGTAACAAAGTCAGCGTTCAATTTTACATCAATGGAGTTTTTAAGGGGATTGTAACCTAGATAATCTAAAAAGTCTTCCCCGATTTCTTGGCTATGTTGTTCCGCAGCTTCCTCTTTGGATACATAGACTGCTGATTTCGTATAATCGGACATGGCTAAGGTTTTCCGAAGTTGTTCAACTTCGATTTCTTTAGCATCTTCCTTTAAAAAAACTGAAATCGTAATCTGTTCTTTAGACCGATCGGCCATCTTTTTAGTGTTGAGCACTAAAAGACCTAATATTCCTAAAAGAAAAAGTACCAAAGCAATACTCAGTACTACAGAGAAATAGGATGAAATAAGCTTTCGCCTTTGATAATTTTCAAAAGAAGTACTCATAGCTAGTAATCAAATTGTAAAAATAGCAAAGTAATGTGAAATGAGCGAGAACTCTAGAATATACCGTTCAACGCTTAAGCATAAAAGCTCCCTTGAACTCGGAATCCTCAATCTTAAGTCGGTACCAATACGTGGTGGCAGGTAAATTTTGGCCTTGGAAGGTCCCGTCCCAACTTAGATTATTTTCATTTGTGCTTCTAATCAGTTTTCCAAATCGATTAAATATGAAAAGGCTACTGCTATTAAAAAACTCAACCCCTTGGATTTGAAACACATCATTGATGTTATCACCGTTCGGAGTAAAAAATTTAGGAATGACCAAATGTATAAAATCTTGTGTTACCACACCACAATCTTCTCTTCCCCTAGCGTAAATAGTGTATCTTCCTCCTGGTAGCGCATCAAATAGCGGGGTGGTTTGATAACTGATATTATCTATGGAATACTCGAAATCTCCCTGGTTGGCCGTAGTTATTATTATGGATGGACCGTCAGAGATGATAGTTTGTATCACAGGAAGGTCTATCTGTTCTAGAAGGATGAACTTGGTGTTGGAACAGCCATTGGTATCCGTCACCAAAACACTGTATTCACCTGGAGTAGCAACGACAATCTCCTTTGTGGTTTCTCCAGTGTTCCATACGTAGGTGGCATTATCCAAATCTGCAGAAAGTGTTGCGGAGCCATCTTCGCAAAAGCGAACAGTCTCGTCCTCAACTTGTGGAACTGGGTTTATGGTCAAGGAAACGGCAGTTCTATTCGTAGATGGGCATGCTATGATCGGGGAATTTACCTCTGCGTAGTAAGTGCCTGCCTGCGAAGGAGAAAAACTAGTACTATTCTCTAAAAGTAGTGTGCCCCCAATCGGTGCATCGTACCAATTAACGATCAAGTCTCCGGGAACGGTTACGGTTAAAGGTGTATCCGCATTTTCACAACGAATTATATCGCCTTCGCTTACGGCATCAAGTGGTATGGGAAGCACCCGAAGTTCAAACACGTCAGACAAAATATTACAAAGATCGTTGTTCACATTAATGGGGTCTTCTGCAATTTTGGCCCTGAAGAAGGTAGTGCTATTTACACCTGTTGCGGTGTAATTATTAGTTGTAGCACCAGATATATCGGTCCACGTTAACAAATCAGGACTTTCTTGCCACTGATAGGCATGAGATGTAAAAATGGAGAAGTCGGGTGTAGCGGTTAGCGTGGTGGTTACAGAACCTTGATCTTCGCATAAAATGATAGCACTTTCCTCTTGGTCATTGGCTACGGAAACGGTATCACCGCAAGATCTAAATACTATATCGTCAATGGCCAAATCATTACCACATCCGCCATTACTATTGTTTCGCATTTTTAGAATCACTGAAGTTTGGCCGGGAAGTGTCTTAAAGACGAGGGCATATTGTTCCCACAATGGGGTATTTCTGTTCGGAATATCACCGGTATCTCCTTGCGCTAGCAAATTGGTATCCGTTTCGTCCCAAATTTGAAACCGTACATTTACAGGGATTCCATTTCCTTCACATCCAGTTTGTCTTTGTAGGTTTATAAGCCAAGAGGAGAATTCATAAGTGGTATTTTCACATAGTCCAGAAACCTCTCTTCTGTAAAACTCACCAGCGGTAAAACTGGCGTTTACGATAAACGATTTGCCATTGTTGTCGCCAGGGGTATGGTCTTGTACGCTGAACCAATCAAAATAATTGGTAGTACTAGATATGGTATAGTCCCCATCGTTTGGTGTAAAGTCGGTGTAATTGTAAGTGGTTGTTCCATCAGGTAATGCTGGACCGTTGGTTAGACCAGAACCAAAATTCTCTGAAAATATTGGGTCACCGGAACTACCACCACAGAAACCTAATTGCGCGCTGAGTTCTGTTGTTGTACCACAAAGAATAAAAAGGATACATACGAGAGATTTGAAGGTCAAGATTTTCACGATTATAAATATAAGGCTTTTGTATAAACCTACTTGTTTTTAAATGGTTAAGGGCTAGAGCGGTGTTAATCGGCATTATCTTTTTAACTTTCGTCGAATACGCCTATTTTTGCGAGAATTAAGGAAGGATATGTTAAAGATGTGGTACACTGCATTAAAAGTATGATCCTTTATTTTTTACGGGTATTTTATGATGTATGATTTCAATAAGATAGAGCAAAAGTGGCAGGATTACTGGGCCGAAAATGAGACCTTTAAAGCAGAAAACAATTCTGAAAAGGAAAAGTTTTATGTGTTGGATATGTTTCCTTATCCTTCAGGAGCTGGATTGCATGTAGGGCATCCTTTAGGGTATATTGCTAGTGATATTTATGCGCGTTACAAGAGGCATAAAGGTTTCAATGTCCTGCATCCACAGGGATATGATTCTTTTGGTCTGCCTGCGGAACAATACGCTATACAAACGGGTCAACATCCGGCAATTACCACGGAAGCCAATATAAAGACCTATAGAAGGCAGTTAGATCGACTAGGTTTTTCGTTTGATTGGAGCCGCGAGGTGCGTACTTCTGACCCTAGTTATTATAAATGGACACAGTGGATTTTTATAAAATTGTTCAATTCTTGGTACAATCTAGATTCCGATAAGGCGGAAGATATCACTACTTTGATTGCGATTTTTGAGGCTGATGGCAATGCTGGGGTACATGCGGTCTGTGATGATGATGTGACGCCATTCTCGGCTACGGATTGGAAAGGATATGCTAACAAAGAGAAACAACAGTTATTACTGCAATATAGATTAACCTATTTAGCGGAGAGCGAAGTGAACTGGTGTCCGGCATTGGGAACGGTGTTAGCAAACGATGAAATTGTAAATGGAGTTTCCGAACGAGGTGGTCACCCGGTTATCCGGAAAAAAATGACCCAATGGAGTATGCGTATTTCGGCCTATGCCCAACGTTTGTTGGACGGTTTGGAGAAAATAGATTGGCCACAGCCCCTCAAGGATTCCCAGACAAACTGGATAGGTCGCTCGCAAGGTGCTTCAGTAATGTTCCCCATCCTACCCCCGTCTTCCTCCAAAGGAGGGATTGAGGTCTTTACGACCCGCCCGGATACTATTTTTGGTGTTTCTTTCATGACTTTGGCTCCAGAGCACGAGTTGGTGGCGAAGATCACGACTGACGAGCAAAAAGCAGAGGTGGAAGCTTATGTTGAGGCAACGGCAAAACGCTCTGAGCGCGACCGTATGGCAGATGTAAAAACCATTACAGGTGCGTTCACAGGTGCTTATGCAGAGCATCCGTTTACCAAGGAGCCCATTCCAATTTGGATCGGGGATTATGTCCTAGCAGGGTATGGAACCGGTGCGGTGATGTCCGTTCCTTGTGGAGACCAGCGGGATTATGATTTCGCCAAACATTTTAATATTCCAATCCCTAATATTTTCAAGGGGGTAGATATTTCTGAAGAAGCCTTTGCCGATAAAGAAAAAACGGTCATTACCAATTCCGACTTTTTAGACGGATTGGGATATAAAGAAGCATCTAAAATTACCATACAAACGCTGGAGACCTTAGGCCAAGGAGAGGGTAAAATAAATTATCGTTTGCGGGATGCGGTATTCAGCAGGCAGCGGTACTGGGGAGAACCTTTTCCGGTGTATTATGATGCGGATGGCATGCCACAGATGCTGGACGAAAAATTCTTGCCTTTGGAACTTCCTGAGGTCGATAAATATTTGCCAACGGAAACCGGTGAGCCTCCTTTAGGAAATGCAAAAGAATGGCACTGGCTACAATATGGCGATGAAGGAAAAGTAGTTTCGGAAGAAGCGTTCAATAAAGCTGTCTTGGATGCTGAGCGTGGTCGAAGTACAGAGATTAAGGGAGGTCCTCTTGAATTGAATACCATGCCCGGTTGGGCCGGCAGCTCGCAGTACTTTAACAGGTATATGGATCCCCATAACACGGAAGCTATTTTCTCTGAAGAGGCCATTAATTACTGGCAAGATGTAGATTTATATATTGGGGGTAGCGAGCATGCTACAGGACATTTATTGTATGCCCGTTTTTGGCAGAAGTTTATGTTCGATAAAGGTTTGGTTCCCAAAGAAGAGTTTGCTAGAAAACTTATAAATCAAGGTATGATTACGGGGACCAGTGCTTTTATTTATAAAGACATGGAGTCTAATAAGGTCTATTCTAAAGGAGAATCAAAAGGTAGAAGTGTAATTCCTATTCATGCAGATGTTTTGCTAGTGAATTCTTCGGATGAATTAGATGTTGAGGCTTTTAAAAAATGGCAACCTGATTATGAAAATGCAGAATTCGTCTTAGAGGATGGAAAATACATCGTGGGTCGCGAAGTCGAAAAAATGTCCAAGTCCAAATACAATGTTGTAAATCCCGATGCTATTTGTGAGGAATATGGGGCAGATAGTTTGCGTTTGTACGAGATGTTCTTGGGGCCTTTGGAGCAATCCAAACCGTGGAATACGGCAGGTATTACGGGAACACACTCTTTCCTGAAGAAATTGTGGAAACTTTACCACTCGGGGCCAGACAACACCTTTCACGTAACAGATTCTCCCCCTTCGGGGGAGTCAGAGGGGGCTGCTCTTAAAACCCTCCACAAAACCATTAAAAAGGTAGAAGAAGATATAGAGCACTTTAGTTTCAATACCTCCGTATCTACTTTTATGATATGCGTTAATGAGCTTTCTAGTCAGAAGTGTACGAGTCGCGCTATCCTAAAGCCATTGGCTATTCTGGTTTCGCCCTATGCGCCTCATATTGCCGAGGAGCTTTGGGAAAAGTTAGGACATTCGGAATCTATCGCCACGGCGCCTTTCCCAAAATTTGAAGCGAGTTATTTAGTGGAAAGCGCTAAAGAATACCCTATATCCTTCAACGGAAAAATGCGCTTTAAGCTTGAACTGCCTTTAGACTTGAGCAAGGAAGAGATAGAGACTACGGTCATGGCACATGAAAAAACACAGGAACAGTTGCAGGGCAGAACACCCAAAAAGGTAATTGTAGTTCCCGGGAAAATTGTAAATATCGTAGGTTAGCCAAAAGCGAAACAGGAAGAATGGATTATATTGAAATTCTGGGTTTAGTTGCAGCCACATTGACCACCGCCGCCTTTATCCCACAAGTGTATAAAACCTGGAAAGAAAAATCCACCAAGGATATCTCCTTAAGTATGTATGCTGTGCTGTTAACGGGGTCATTACTTTGGTTAACCTACGGATTTTTCATAGAAAGTTTACCCATCATTTTAGCCAACACCATTACTGCAGTTTTGCTTATTTGTATGGTGCTAATGAAATTAATTTATAAATAGTACTACATACCCCCTAAAAAGTAGGGGGTATATATTAAAAAAGATTAATTTACAACCAACAACCCCTGCATTTTATCGAAAAATTCTTTCAGTATTGTTTTAATTGTCACAACTTAGCGACTTAATTTAAAACATGTAACAATGATTGTTGGTATTCCTAAAGAGATTAAGAATAATGAAAGCAGGGTTGGTATGACGCCGGCCGGTGTTTTTGAACTGGTTAAAAATAACCACACGGTTTATGTACAATCCACCGCAGGCGAAGGCAGTGGTTTTTTTGATCAAGATTACCAACAGGCGGGAGCTTTAATATTGGATACTATTGCTGAGGTCTATGCCATGAGCGAAATGATCGTAAAGGTCAAGGAACCTATAGCAGAGGAATATAATTTGATCAAAGAAGGTCAGCTACTGTTTACTTATTTCCATTTTGCTTCTAGTGAGCCTTTGACGAAAGCCATGATCAAACAAAAAGCGATTTGCATTGCTTACGAAACCGTTGAAGATGAGGAAGGAACTTTACCGCTATTAACACCAATGTCCGAGGTGGCCGGTAGAATGGCCATCCAGCAGGGCGCAAAATACCTAGAGAAACCGGTAAAGGGCAGAGGGGTGCTTTTAGGAGGTGTGCCAGGAGTTGCTCCAGGTAGGGTTTTGGTTTTAGGAGCGGGCGTAGTGGGGATACAAGCTGCTAAAATGGCAGCTGGTCTAGGTGCTCACGTAACCATCATGGATATTAATATGAAAAGGCTAAGGTATGCGAATGATGTAATGCCGCCACATGTAGTTACGGAGTTTTCCAATGAATATAATATCAGAAAACATATTAAAAGTCATGACCTTATTATCGGAGGAGTTTTGTTAAAAGGAGCCAAAGCGCCTAACCTGATTACTCGGGATATGCTCAAGGAAATGCGTCCGGGAACGGTTATCGTGGATGTTGCCGTGGACCAAGGCGGATGCGTAGAAACTACGAAACCCACGACACATGAGGACCCTGTGTATATCATAGATGATGTAGTACATTATTCTGTGGCAAATATGCCAGGTGCCGTGCCGTATACCTCTACCGTAGCCTTGACGAACGTTACCTTGCCTTATGCCTTGAAACTTGCCAATTTAGGCTGGGAGGCAGCCTGTGAAAAAGATGCAAGTCTTCATAAAGGGTTGAACATCGTTTCGGGAAAAGTAGTTTATAATGAAATAATTGAAGCATTTGGCTGGGAAGAGGCTTTTGCCTAACCGTACATTTTGTCAGTAAAAATAGCCTCGTCAGGCCCTTTGTTTAATTAAAAGGGTTTGGCGGGGTTTTTGCTTTTCCATGATTAGATTTCGTTTAGAAGCCGGAATCTTTAGTATATTTAATAAGTTTTAAAATTGAAAAGTTATGATGGGATATTATATTTTGATAGGTGCAATCGCTTTGGTGAGCTGGTTGGTGAGCAGTCGCTTAAAAAGCAAGTTCAAGCACTATTCAAAGGTTCATTTACAAAATGGGATGAGTGGAGCAGAAATTGCTCAGAAGATGTTGGATGATCACGGTATTAGAGATGTAAAGGTAGTTTCTACGCCTGGGATGTTAACGGACCATTACAATCCAAAGAATAAAACGGTAAACTTGAGCGAGGGTGTTTATAACCAAAGAAATGCATCTGCCGCTGCGGTAGCTGCGCACGAAGTAGGTCATGCCGTACAGCACGCTACGGCCTATGAGTGGCTGGGAATGCGTTCCAAGTTGGTTCCTATAGTAAGCGTAACATCA
Source organism: Maribacter sp. 4U21 (assembly GCF_002742365.1). NCBI lineage: Bacteria > Pseudomonadati > Bacteroidota > Flavobacteriia > Flavobacteriales > Flavobacteriaceae > Maribacter > Maribacter sp. 4U21. Next base: position 100,942 of record NZ_MDGN01000009.1, on the reverse strand, counting down.
AGTATGTCTACCTGGGTAGTTTTTGGTGGTTTGGCACTTGGAGCGGCCGCTGGCGTTGAACTTGGATATTGGGTGGCGGTCGCCGGATTGGTGATGATGAGTTTCGCTACCTTGTTCAGCTTTATCACACTCCCCGTAGAATATGATGCTAGTAATAGGGCGCTGGCTTGGTTAAAGAATAAGAATATTGTTACGCAAGCGGAATATAAAGGATCTGAGGACGCTTTGAAATGGGCCGCTAGAACTTATTTAGTTGCGGCTATTGGATCCCTGGCTACTTTGGTCTATTGGGGTCTACAGGTTTTTGGTGGAAGAGATTAAGCGACCACATAAGAACTCAAATCTTCTGGAAGTACTTAGTTAGCCCGTTTTAAATAAAAATAGAATGGAAGAAAATATGAGTATACGCTTAGCGGATATTTCGGATTTGTCCAGATTGATAGATGTTGGTGATGAGTTGTTCGATTATCCTGTAAGGTTGGAAAGTGCAAATGAATTTTTGAAGGACGCTCGGCACCACATGGCCATTGCCCTGTTGAATGATAAAGTGATAGGCATGGCATCTGGAGTACATTATACGCATCCAGATAAAAAGTCCAGTCTATTTATTGACGAAGCAGGTGTGTTGGACAAATATCAAAAACAAGGGATAGGAACGAAATTAATTCTTTTTTTGAAAGAACATGGACAAAATTTGGGATGCGATACTGCATGGGTTTTAACCGAAATTGATAATAAACCGGCTCAAAAGACCTACACCAATGCCGGCGGAGTTAAAATGCAAAACAACCCCGTTATGTTTGAATTTGAATTAGGTCAAGTGAAGGCTAGCTAGAATTGAAAGCCATACGCCAACATTAAATATCTATGACTTCTTACGGGTGCTGTTTGTCTGGAATTGTAACGAAGACCTAACTTGTAATCGTTCTTTTTAGAGCGATGGTAAAAATCAAGACCAAGTTTGTAAATTGAATTTTCAGGATTCTTTGTTCGAATAGAATTATTTCCGAAAAGATTTCCCTCGATAAGGCCGTTATGAAAAACCTGCCGGTATGAAAAACGAAGCGCAAAATAGATTTCACGCTCTAAACTTCCCAAACGGTCATATGCAATTGTATGCTGTACTTTGCTACGCCTACCAAAGTAAAAAATAGCTTCGGGCTCTGCATAAATATCCCTTGATCCTAATGCTATATTTGGTTTCAAAGCAAAACGGACTCCAAATGGGGCAGGAGTTATTTGCCATTCCTTAACGTAGTTGAAATAGAGATTAATGTGGAAACTATTTGCAATTTCTTCAATCCATAGGGGAGAGCCCGAAATTGAAAGGGCATTATGAAACCATCTTTGAAAACCACCTGCCCCAGAATTAGGCCCTGCTTCACCCAGTAATACACTTGCTGATATTAGTTCGTTTTCTTTTGCTACAGACCATGAAGCGGTCAGGCCCGAAAACCCTGCGTAGGGTATATCAAAACTTCTGGATTTGTAGCTTGGGTTTGAGAGGGAGTATATACTTCTTGACTTAGGCTAAATGACAGTTGTTCTTCACCTTTTTTTAAAAATCCCTTATTCAAAAGGGTGCGATAGGTAATAAAAAGTCCTGAGGAATAATACCTGTCCGTTAAAAATAAAAAATCATTATCATGTCTAAATTCTATTTGGTGACTAGGGCCAGAATTATCTGCAAGACCTTGAGATATGATAGCTTCGGGGGCAAGTACACACCAAATACATAAACTCCAAAACAGGATTGAGTTGTTCAACATTACCCCATAAGTCGTCAAATAGTGATCTGCCTATCAATCTGCTGGGCTAAAGAGATAAAAGTTTCCGTTCTGGATACACCTTCTATTTGCTGTATCTCTTTGTTCAATACATGCATTAGGTGTTCGTTATCCTTACAAAGTATTTTAATGAGGATGGACCAATTGCCAGTGGTGTAGTGGCATTCCAATACTTCGGGTATTTTTTCTAATTGTTTTACGGCAACGGGATTGCTCATGGCTTTATCCAGATAAATACCGATGTAGGCCATAGTAGTATATCCAATAATTTTAGGATTGATGATAAATTTAGAACCCGCCAACAGTCCAGAAGCTTCCAATTTGCGAAGACGTTGATGAATAGCTGCTCCGGAAATTCCGATACTTCGGGCGATTTCCAAAACGGGTTTACGGGCGTCGCTCATTAGAAACCTTAGGATTTTTTTGTCTATTCCGTCAATCTTAACATTAGTGTTATTCAACTTCATACTTCTGCTTTCAAATTAAGCTCAAATGTAGAAATTAAATACGAAAATGATAGATTGCCTTAAGAAACTGATTGCCTATTACTGGTCCACGACATCAGGATTGTAGCCTACATAGGGAACATCAAACTCCTTAAATCGAATGCCATAATGTTCCAGCTCTTTCAATATGGGGTCGTACACCTCTTTGGTTATCGGAATCTGAACTCCGGGAGTACTAATTTTTTTATTGAGAATGAGCAATGTTGCAATGGCGACGGGCAAACCCACTGTTTTTGCCATGGCCGTATGGGTCTGGTTTTTACCGATTACCGCCATATTCGCATCAATTTGTTTCTTTTTACTTCCTAGCTCGTAGCCAAATTTATGGTACATGACGATTATATCTTTGTCGTCTTGTTCTAGCGTCCAGCTGTCTTCCAGAATTTTCTGGAGCATCTGAGCGGGGGTGGCGTTTTTAAGGGCTATCTTTTTATTGGCATCGAATAAGTTAAGCTCCAGTAGCTTTCCCCACATAATATCATCCTGGTCGATTTTTAAATAATGACGTAGTTTCAGTTCCACGGAATCCGTCGGGGAATAGGGTAGAAAAAGATTTACGAATTCTCGGTAACTCATATGTTCGGAGTCCTTTACGGTATAACTATCATCTGTCATTCCAAGTTGTACGAACATGTTCCAAGCTTTTGAAAACCCTACACGTCTCATAGTTCCCCTATAGATGGTCAGGGCATCTTGCAGGCCGTAGGCATCCCTATAATTTAAGGAATCCCTGTTGGCATACCCTTCAAAGGTTCCGTATCCTTCAATTTTAAAAAACTCGGTACGTCTAAAGAGTTTGTGGTACGGAATATATTTATAGGTACCTTCTTGAATAAACTGTGCCGTTCCACCTTGTCCGGCTAAGACAACGTTTCTAGGGTTCCAGGTAAATTTATAATTCCATAAGTTATTGTCGCTCTCAGGAGCTACCAGACCACCGGTAAATGATTCGAACAGCACTATTTTGCCGCCTTCCATGCGTATGCGGTCAATGACCTGCATGGCACTCATATGATCTATGCCAGGGTCCAGACCTACTTCGTTCATGAAAACGAGGCCATGTTCTTTGACCTTTTCATCCAAAGCTTTTATTTCTTCACTTACATAGGATGCGGTCACCAAATGTTTTTTGAAGTGTACACAATCTTTAGCCACCTTTATATGAAATCTCGCGGGGAGCATAGATACAATGATATCCGCTTCTTGTATGGCCCTGGCCCTGTTCTCGTCATTGAAAACATCTAATGTAATGGCCGAACAATTATTATGGGAACTGATATGTTCCGGGATGGCCTTTGGATTTAAATCACCTATAGTAAGATGCAACTGCTCTTCTTCTGATTTTTCTAGAAAGTAATCCAATAAATAAGAGGTGGACTTTCCTGCACCTACAACCAAAATTTTTCTCGACATGAGTATTGCTTACTTTTGTTTTAATAACGATGAACTAAGATATCAAATTGTTACATTTATAAAAAAACACATCTGTTAAGTTATGAACAAAACAATTTTTGGAACAGCCTGTCTTCTAGGAATGTTGACTATTATCCTTGGGGCTTTTGGGGCCCACGGTTTGGAAAAGCTCATAACTGCTGATGCCATTGAAACATTTGAAACCGGGGTGCGCTACCAAATGTACCATGTGTTTTTACTTTTTATTTTGGGTCTTTTACCCGGTTTGGCTCCTAATATAAAGCGTATAGTTTTCTATTTAATTGTTTCTGGTATTATATTGTTCTCTTTCTCGTTATTTCTTTTAGCCATAAACGAATTGGTTGATTTTGATTTTAAGAAGATTGGTTTTTTAACTCCGATAGGAGGAACACTTCAGATAATGGCCTGGGGAATCTTGGCCTATAATTTCTTGAAAATGAAGTCCAATACGCTCCAAAATGAATAGAACAAGACTGCTGGGCCTAGTTTTAGGGCCTATTTCATTTTTTCTGATACTATCATTTTTTCATCCAGAAGGTTTATCAAAAGAGGCAAACGCCGTATTGGCTACTACGATTTGGATTGCCATTTGGTGGATTACCGAAGCCATACCAATTGCGGTCACCGCTTTATTACCTTTAGTATTGTTTCCGTTATCGGGAGGTCTAGATTTACCGACCACTTCTGGCTCTTTTGGCCATAAGTATGTCTTCCTTTATATGGGAGGATTTATTATCGCCATAGCCATCGAGAAATGGAACCTTCATAAACGTATTGCGCTGAACATTATAAACTTTATTGGCTCGGACATTCGTAAAATTATACTGGGTTTTATGATGGCAACGGCATTTCTGTCCATGTGGATTTCCAATACCGCCACCGCGGTTATGATGTTGCCCATAGGAATTGCAATAATTAAACAGTTAAGGGACAATCCGGATACCATAGAAGATGAGAACCTCATATTCGGAAAAGCCTTGATGCTTGGTATAGCTTACAGCGCTTCTATTGGTGGGGTCGCTACCTTGATTGGTACGCCACCTAATTTGGTCCTGGCCGGTGTTGTTTTGGATACGTACGGTTATGAAATTACCTTTATGCAGTGGTTTACATTTGGGCTTCCAATTTCTATCATACTCCTCTTTATCTGTTGGAAATACCTTACCCGATATGCATTTTCTTTTGAACAAACGGAGTTCCCTGGCGGTAAAGAAGAGATTAAAAGACAATTACAGCTTCTGGGAAAAATTAGCTATGAGGAAAAATCAGTTGGTTTTATTTTTGCGTTCACCGCTTTTTGTTGGATTGCACGGTCCTTTCTTTTGCAACAGTTTTTACCAGGATTGGACGATACCATAATTGCAATCTGTTTTGCCATAGTGCTGTTCCTAATACCTGCCAGAAATAGAAAAGAACAATTGATCAATTGGGAAGAAGCGGTACAAATGCCTTGGGGGATTATTTTACTGTTCGGTGGCGGAATGGCCTTGGCCAAGGGTTTTGAGGTGAGCGGTCTGGCCGTGTGGATAGGAAGTCAAATGACATCCTTGTCCGGGCTATCCATTATAGTCTTGATATTGGTATTGATTGCCGCGGTTAATTTTTTAACCGAGATTACCTCAAATTTGGCTACAACGGCTATGTTGCTACCCGTGCTTGCGCCCATGGCACTAACGATAAATGTACACCCCTTTGCATTAATGGTGGGAGCTGCCGTGGCAGCATCCTGTGCCTTTATGTTACCTGTAGCAACACCACCCAATGCCGTGGTATTCGGATCGGGGTATTTGCGCATCCCCGATATGGTCAAAAAAGGTCTTTTTATGAATATTATATCCATTCTTATACTCACCTTATTTGTTTATTTCGCCCTCCCGGTATTGTGGGACTTTGTTATTGAAGAATTTTCGAATAGCTTAAAAAAATAGCAGATTTAGGCTTATTATATATTAAACTATTAAAAAAGAATAGTTATTTTTATCATAATCGTAAATTGTGTATTAGTAAAATGCTAAAGAATTTTCGATTTCATTAAAATAAAATAAGGGATTTCCTGATAATTCGTCTAAAATTTTAAGAGATATATCCATAAGGTAAGGATATAACAATTCAACGTGTATATTGGCTAATAAAACCTAAAATTAAGGCGCTTGGTATATTAATTATATAGCTTTGCACAAACTAAATTTTATTTTTATGAGTGCAATAGACCAAAATACGAAAACGTTTTCGTTGAATGATTATGGAATTACGCATCGTAATGTGCATTATCAATTAGATCCCATAGATCTTCAGAAGATAACTGTGGATAAGGATATGGGGACTGAAACCGCTAATGGCACCTTAGCCGTTAACACCGGAGAATTTACAGGTAGGTCTCCTATGGATCGCTTTATCGTAAAGGATAAAATTACAGAAGATAAAATTTGGTGGGGATCGGTCAACATTCCTTTTGATATCGATAAGTTTGATAAGCTATATGATAAGGTTATTGGTTACCTTAACGAAAAAGAGTTATTTGTTCGGGATAGTTATGCCTGTGCAGACCCCGAATATCGATTAAATATCAGGGTGATCAACGAGTATCCCTGGTCAAATATGTTTGCCTATAACATGTTTCTTAGGCCTACGGAAGAAGAACTACATGACTTTGATCCGGAATGGACGGTCATCAATGCACCTGGATTTATGGCCGATGCTGATGAAGACGGAACGCGTCAGCATAACTTTGCCATTTTAAACTTCACAAAAAAAATTGCCTTAATAGGTGGTACGGGATACACGGGAGAAATTAAAAAAGGCATTTTTTCCGCTTTGAACTTTATATTGCCCGTTTATAAGAATACGCTACCTATGCATTGCTCCTCTAATGTTGGTGTTGATGGAGATACTGCTATATTCTTTGGTTTGTCAGGAACCGGTAAAACTACCTTATCTACTGACCCCAACAGAAAACTAATAGGAGATGATGAACATGGTTGGACAAATGCCAATACCGTTTTTAATTTTGAAGGTGGTTGTTATGCCAAGGTAATCAACCTTTCAAAGGAGCAGGAGCCTGAAATTTATGGGGCCATAAAACCAGGGGCAATATTGGAAAATGTGGTCTTGGACAATAACGGTAACGTAGATTTCGCGGATACGTCCATAACGCAAAACACAAGGGTAAGTTATCCCATACATCATATCGATAATATCCAGGAGCCTTCCATTGGTGAGAATGTTAAGAATATATTTTTCTTGACGGCCGATGCCTTTGGTGTACTACCTCCAATATCTAAACTAACACCTAGCCAAGCGGCTTATCACTTTATATCTGGGTATACCGCCAAAGTTGCAGGCACTGAAGCTGGCGTTGTTGAGCCGGTACCTTCCTTTTCGGCCTGTTTTGGAGCGCCTTTTATGCCTTTACATCCTACCAAATATGCAGAGATGCTTAGCAAGAAAATGAAAGAATCCGGTGTTGATGTTTGGCTCGTTAATACGGGTTGGACAGGCGGACCTTACGGGGTGGGAACACGAATGAAGTTAAAATACACCAGAGCTATGATAAGTGCGGCCTTGAGCGGACAATTAGGCTTGTATTCCTATGACAACTATCACATCCATTCCGTTTTTGGAGTGGCACAACCAAGGGAATGTCCAGGGGTACCAACGAGTGTGTTGAGTCCCAGGGCTACTTGGAATAATGACGAAAAATATTACACTACAGCCTTTAAACTATCAAACGCATTTAGGGAGAATTTTAAAAAGTTCGAGTCCTATGCAAGCGAGGAAATAAGAAGAGGAGGTCCGCAGCGATATGCCTTTTAATCATAAAAAAAGCCCGGTCATTTATTTGACCGGGCTTTTTTTATGATTACTTCTATCTTACTTATTTACACTCGTGATATATTTTTGCAAGGCCATGGTCATGGAAGGTGTTTCTGGCGTCGGTGCTTTTATATCTATTCTGAGTCCAGCATCTGTGGCTGCGTCTACCGTGGAGTTTCCGAATACGGCTATTCTTGTGTCGTTTTGTTCAAAATCCGGAAAATTGTGAAGAAGGGATTCTATTCCAGATGGACTAAAGAATACCAATACATCATAATAAACATCCCTTAAATCAGAGAGGTCACTAATTACCGTTTTATAGAAAATACCACGTTGCCATGAGATTCCTAAGGTGTCCAATGTTTCCGGAACTGCAGGTTTTAGAACATCCGAGGATGGCAAAAAGAACTTTTCGTCCTTATATTTTTTAATCAAAGGAACCAGTTCAGAGAATAAACGTTTTCCAACATAAATCTTACGTTTTCTGTACACCACATATTTCTGAAGGTAATAGGCAACAGCTTCAGACTGGCAAAAATACTTCATACTATCCGGAACCTTAAAGCGCATCTCTTCAGCTATTCTAAAAAAATGATCCACCGCATTTCTGCTGGTAAGTATAATGGCGCTGTAGTCCTTAAGGTCAATTTTTTGCTGCCTTACGTTCTTGGCATCAACACCTTCTACGTGAATGAATGGTCTAAAATCCACCTTTACTTTTTCCTTGTCGATAAGTTTGGAATAGGGAGAATTTTCCATTTTCGGCTCGGGCTGAGAGACCAAAATTGTCTTTACTTTCATATAGTGCACTATTTAAGGAAGCTTCCCATAATTACTAAGGGTGCAATTTCGAGTGCGCAAAGGTACAAAATAAAATAGAAAAAGTAGGCAGTTATCAATTTTTGGTGATTCTTTAAAACTGTAACCCAACCTATTATGTTAACTCCTAAGAATAAAATTAAGGCCAATACCACAACTGTTTTGGAATCTACATAAACGAAGCTTAAAACGATATTGGCAATAAATAGGATTAATCCCGAATAATTTAAATACGAGAGCTTTTTAAAAATAATTTCCGAAAAAGTCTTTTGAGAACCGAATATGAAACCATTGGTAAGTTGCAACAATACCTTTACCGTCAAAAAGAGAAAAAACACCAATAAAATGATTGGAAAAATAAAGGGATAGTTATTTGATTCTGGCTTTTCATAGCTTTTCCATGCCAAGAATAAAAACAGTGACGTATTGATAACCTGAAAAATGGTGAACAATATATGGAACCAGTTGTATAGCTTTTCCTTTTTATTGTACATAAAAATGTACTTGTTATTGAAAGGTAAAATCATAAAATTTAGAAAACGGGAATAGAACATAGTTTTAGCGGCCAACACAAAGAGAAGGCTACCAAAAAGAATTATGGTAATCCAATCTTCAGAATTTGCCGCTCTAAGTATAGGTTCCATTACTGCAAAGGTATGGGTTTGCCGTTAAGACCAAAGTATAGGCCGTTCTCTGATATTACGATTCTCACATAGCCAAGACTATCTTTTTTAGTTTTGGGAAGTATTGTAGTGAAATTTGTAGTGTCCTTTGAAATTAAGACGGTCGTAGTGGCATCCATTGGAGAAACCAAAATAGGAATTACATGTTGCGTTTTTTTATAATTGTCCAGGTAGGCCGCTGCAAATTTTAAGGTGTTAAGCTTGATGTCAAATTCATAGGGATTATAGACTTTTAGCGATATCTCTTGCCCGACACTTACTTTTTCTTCATTCGCCTCTACGATACATTCTAATTTGCGATAGGAATTGAAATTTTCAATGTATTTGGCGTGAAACACACTACCATCAGTTTTGGTGTAGTCAAAAGTTCCGTCGGTAATATATTTTGAAACGTAAAGCACCTCTCTATTCCTGACCTCTTCTTCCGTATCTTCTATGGAATATTGATTTTTGCGGTACTGTACGTTATTCAAGGAAAAGGAAGTGTTTCCGCCAGAATAAAAGGCGTACATAGGTGCCCTACGATAGGAATTTTCGAAAACCACGGGCATATCTCCAACTTCATCTTTAATTTGTTTTACCCAATCTTTATTGCCGTGACTTTCATAGAAAACATTAAAGAGTAAGGGTTGGTGTACTAGGCCCACTCGCAAATATAGAATAACGACCAAATTGGCCAAACCCAGTCTATAGATCCATCGCATTGAAGTTCTGTTGACTAGCATATAATTAAACGCTATAATAACCATTGGAATACAAATAATAATTATCCATTGTGTTTGTATTCTCCTGTTAAAACTGGAAATGAAAAAGAAAATAAGAACTCCGTACGTTAAAAATAACAGCGCTTTGTTAAACAGGGAACTTGCTTTGGTCTTGACTAAAGCATAATAGATAAAGGGGAAAGTCAACCCAAAAATAGCAACAAGATTTACAAAATAACCCAATGTATATTTCTCAAAACTATAGGCGCCATTAGGGCGTTCATAGAGGTGGTATTTAATGGAAACTAAGTTATTTTCATATAGCCAATAGAAATGAGGCATGTAGCATAGTAAGGCCACGATTACGGCATACCAGGCAAATCTGTTTTTTAGAAGCTTAAGGTTGGATAATAACACAAATAAGATGACCAATACGGCATGGTATTTACTGTACATTAAACAGGCCATGACAATGCTTAATAGGACGGACAGCCCTAAGGAAGGCTTTTCAATAAACTTTTTATAGATCAGTAAAAAGCATGATGTAAAGAATAGCAACGGCGTATCTGGTAGAGTGAAAAATCCGTACGCGTTAAGCAGCGTCATGGAGAACGTTAGTACAAAGAAATGAACAACGTAGTCTTTCTTCTTAGGGTGGTCTATTAGCAACCAAAGAACGATTAGGTTTGCGGCGGAAAGAAGGCAGCTCATAAAACGTACGCCCAGTTCTCCATCAAAAAAAAGACTACTTATTTTAATGAGGAGTGCTACCATAGGAGGATGGTCAAAGTACCCCCAAGCCATGTTCTGACTATAATACCAGTAATAAGATTCATCAAAGATGAGTTCCGTAAAATAGGATTGAACTAGGTTGAGTAACAGAAAAACTGAAAGAAAATAATAAAATGGTTTGGGTATTTTCTTAAACATTGATGGTTGTTGAAGGTGCAAAATTACGAATTCATTTTTTTAAAAATATCATAAAGCCGGCGAAGGCATTTTACCACCACCATTAAAGTAGTACTTTTGTTGATATACGTTATTTTTTTATGTCTAACAGTATTGTAATAATTCCGACATACAACGAAATTGAAAACATTGAGGCTATCATTAGAGCGGTGTTTCAATTACCGAAACAGTTTCATGTTTTGGTGGTAGATGATAATTCTCCAGATAAGACCGGAGCATGTGTAATAGGTTTACAGGAGGAATTTAAGGGCCGCTTGTTTTTAGAGACAAGAACGGAGAAAGCTGGTTTGGGAACGGCCTACATACATGGTTTTAAGTGGGCAATAGCGAAGCGGTACGACTATATTTTTGAAATGGATGCTGATTTTTCACATAATCCTACGGATTTACTTCGCTTGTTGAAAGCCTGTGAAAACGGTGCTGATGTTGCGGTAGGGTCTAGATATAAAAAGGGAGTAAATGTCGTAAACTGGCCATTATATCGCGTGTTGTTATCCTACGGTGCATCCTTTTATGTGAAGATGATTACGGGGATGCGGGTACATGATCCAACAGCGGGTTTTGTTTGTTACAAGAGACATGTATTAGAGCATATTAATTTGGACTCCGTGCGTTTTGTTGGTTACGCATTTCAGATAGAAATGAAATTTAGGGCATATCTAAAAAACTACAAGATAGAGGAGGTTTCCATTATATTTAAGGACCGTGTATTGGGGAAATCCAAAATGAGTTCTTCCATAATCAGTGAGGCCATTTGGGGAGTCTTGTCAATGAAATTAAGGAGTTTGTTTCAGAAAAATAGATTTTAAGTATGGGAAGAATACTTTTGAAAAATGGAAAAGTTGTCAATGAAGGTGCAATTCAGGAGCTAGATGTTCTGGTTGATGGGGATATAATTTTAAAAATTGCAAGGGACATTTCCGATACTTCTGCAAAAGTTATAAATGTAAAAGGTAAACATATTCTGCCTGGTGTAATCGATGACCAGGTGCATTTCCGCGAACCGGGATTAACCCATAAAGGAAATATAGCCACAGAAAGTAGAGCGGCCGTGGCTGGCGGTATTACTACTTTTATGGAACAACCCAATACCAATCCGCAATCTACAAGTATTGATGCTTTAGAAGCTAAGTTTGCTACAGCGTCTAAAAGTTCCTTTGCCAATTATTCTTTTTTGTTCGGCGGCACGAACGACAATCTGGAAGAGTTGAAGCGGTTGGATAAAAATTCCTGCTCAGGAATAAAATTATTTTTAGGTTCGTCTACGGGAAATATGCTTGTAGATAATGAAAAAGTCATTGAAAGTATTTTTAGAAATACGGATATGGTCATTTCCGTGCATTGTGAGGATGAAACTACTGTGCGACAAAATTTAGAGCGATACAAGGCAGAATATGGAGAGGATATACCTGTAAAATATCATCCTTTGATTAGGAGCGAAGAGGCCTGTTATTTATCATCTTCTAGAGCTATTGCCCTTGCGGAGAAAACAGGGGCACGACTCCATGTGTTTCACTTGTCTACGGGAAAAGAGACGGCATTGTTCAGAAATGATATTCCCCTGCGTGATAAAAAGATTACGGCAGAGGTTTGTATTCATCACCTTTGGTTTTCCGATAGCGATTATGAAAACAAAGGAACATTGATAAAGTGGAATCCCGCCGTGAAAACTGCTCAAGATAGGGATATGCTTTGGGAGGCACTTTTGGACGATAGGATCGATGTAGTTGCTACGGACCATGCTCCGCATACCATGGAAGAAAAAGATAATGTATACACCAAAGCTCCTAGCGGCGGTCCTTTAGTACAACACGCATTACCCGCTATGCTAGAAAAGCATTTAGAAGGTAAGATCAGCTTGGAGACGATTGTTCAGAAGATGTGTCATAATCCTGCCATATTATTTCAAATTGATAAAAGGGGTTACATTAAAGAGGGTTATTTCGCCGACCTCGCCGTAGTAGACTTACAAGAATCGTGGAAAGTGACCAAAGAAAATATAGCTTACAAATGCGGATGGTCTCCTTTTGAAGGAACTTCATTTAAATCTAAGGTTACCCACACTTTGGTCAATGGTCATTTGGCCTATGAAAAAGGTGTTTTTTCAGAAGAACGTAATGCGAAGAGACTAACATTTAATAGATCATGATGAAACGGGTAATGTTATTCGCAAGTATTGTCTTTCTTGTTTCCTGCGGCGAGAAATTAATAGAGCAACCAGAGAATTTAATCGCTAGGGATCAGATGGTACTTATATTAAAGGACATGGCAATCGTAAATGCCGCTAAAAGTACCAATATCGGAAAATTGAAAGAAAATGGTATAGATCCTACCACCTATGTCTTTGACAAATATAATGTTGATAGCACTAGGTTCGTAGATAGCGATAGATACTACGCATCCATACCATTGGAATATGAAGGTATTTATAAAGAGGTAGAAAGTTTACTGGAAGAGGAGAAAGAACGGTTAAAGGAATTAAAAGAGCGCAACGATAGTCTAAAACTCCTGCAACGGGAAGAAAAGGATTTACTGGATAATCAAGATTTATGATGTTGCGAAGCTTGCGTCCAAATAAATGTTGGCTCTGCTTCAAATGGCTCTAGAGCTTTACCCGAGGTCATTTACTACAGCAAAAAAATGTTCAACTACCTACGCATACTAAGACTGTTCCTCAATATATTTTTGACAACTCAATTCAATCGTATCGTTAAGGGAATCAAATTCGAAATCTAATGTTCGCTTAATTTTTTCGTTACTGTAGGTTTCTTTGTGTAGTAGGGAGTAGATGGTATTTTTGGTAATTTTTCTTTCACTTCCCGTAATTAGGGCCTTTAACCAGTCAACATATCTTCCTATTTGTAGTTGCCAAACCTGCAATTGTTTTGTTGGCTTTGGTCGCCCGAATTCTTTGGCTAAATGGATTAGGATTTTTTGATAACTAAGATTTTCCCCTACAAGTATAAAACGTTCATTAACAATTGAAGAATCCATTAGTTCTAACATCGATTTTACTACATCACAAACTGTCACGAAACCTGTACCACCGGGTGGAAAATAGGAGTACCCTTTAAATGCGGTGGAGAATAACTTCCCGCTACCACTTTGCCAATGGCCGGGACCTAGAATTACGCCAGGGTTTACAATAACTACCGGTAAATTTTCTTGAGAACCGCGCCAGACCTCCAACTCCGCATCATATTTGCTCAGGGCATAGACATTGGTATGTTGTTCCGTCCATTCGTTTTCTTCGTTGGATACAAGACCAGATGTGCTTCTTCCTATTGCCCCTATGGTACTCACATAGCAGAGTTTTTTTATGCGATATGCAATACAAAGATTTACAACATTAGCGGTGCCTTCGACATTAACTTTGCGCAATAATTTATAGTCTCTCGGGTCAAATGAAATTAGGGCGGCGGCATGGTAGACCTGATCTATTTCTTTAAATGCCAGTTCCATGGACGGTAGGTCTAAAATATCTGCTTTTACCCATTCAATTTTATCAAAGAGAAGTTCTGGATTATCAGTGTAATAGGAGAAGGTCTTTTTAACCCGTTCCAATGTAGCATCTGACCTATATATGGCCCTAACGTTTTTATTTGATGACGTTAATCTATAAAGTAGATGTGCACCCACCAATCCAGTACCGCCGGTAACGAGAATCATAAGCCAAAGTTATGCATTACTACTGGATAAATTCTTGAAGTGTTCAGTAAGAGCGACAGGATTTTTCCTTTTATATTTGTAATTCATATATATTGAAAAAGAATGGCTTCAAATTTTGTCAAGGAATTGGAATGGAGGGGAATGTTGCATGATGCGATGCCCGGAACGGAGAACTATCTTATGGAGGGCATGCAGTCTGCCTATGTTGGTATTGACCCCACTGCAGATTCTTTACATATAGGTCATTTGGTGGGTGTTATGATGTTGCGACACTTTCAATTGGCGGGTCATAAACCCTATGCATTAATCGGGGGAGCTACGGGCATGATTGGTGACCCTTCTGGGAAGTCGGCCGAGCGAAATCTTTTGGACGAGGAGACCCTCAGACATAATCAAGAGGCCTTAAAGGAGCAGTTATCTCGTTTTCTGGATTTTGAGAGTGATGCGGCCAACGCCGCAGTTTTGGTGAACAACTACGATTGGATGAAAGATTTCTCCTTTCTAGATTTTATCCGGGATGTTGGTAAGCATATTACGGTAAATTATATGATGTCCAAAGACTCTGTAAAAAAGAGGCTATCCGCGGAGGCTAAAGAGGGAATGTCCTTTACGGAGTTTACCTATCAACTGGTCCAAGGATATGATTTTTTACATCTTTACAAAGAACACAACTGCACCCTACAAATGGGAGGTAGTGATCAATGGGGAAATATTACTACGGGAACAGAGCTCATTAGAAGAATAGGTGGCGGAAAAGGCTATGCGTTAACATGCCCCTTAATTACAAAAGCGGACGGAACCAAGTTTGGTAAGACCGAGAGTGGTAATGTGTGGCTAGACGCAGACCGTACATCGCCCTATAAGTTCTATCAATATTGGTTAAATACTTCTGATGCAGATGCTGAAAAGTATATAAAGATTTTCACCTTTATTTCTAAAACCGATATTGAAGAACTCATCTCAAAGCATCAGGAAGCGCCCCATTTAAGATTGCTTCAAAAGAAACTGGCCGAGGAAATTACGGTGATGGTCCATTCCCAAGAAGATTTGGACAATGCCTTAAAAGCAAGTGCCATTCTTTTTGGAAAATCTACATCGGAAGACTTAAAGGGGCTGAACGAGAAAACGTTTTTAGACGTTTTTGAAGGTGTTCCACAAGCAGAGGTTTCTGCGGCCGATTTGGAAGATGGTATGGATATGATTGCTGCGCTCGCCGCTAAGACAGGTTTTTTGGCCTCTAATGGCGAAGCGCGGAGAGAGCTCAAACAAAATTCAATATCGGTGAACAAGGAAAAGGTCAAAGAGGATTTTTTAATCAAGAAGAACGATTTAATTGACGGTAAATATGTGTTGCTTCAACGTGGTAAAAAAAGCTACTTTGTGCTCGTAGTAGCCTCGTGATAATAACTTAAATTGTATATGATGAAGAAATGGTTGGTTTTAATAGGTATACTGTGTATTTCGTTTTCATGCTCTAATGATGAGGTTGGCGACCCGGAAGACGATGCTCTAGCAGGGGAATGGGTATTGACTAACATATCTTGTTTCTGCTTTTTTGAGGAGGGCACCGATTTCTCCACCACAAGACTAATTTTTGATACCGATGCCAATAAAGTAACTGTTGAGAATTCTGGTCGCGATACCTATTTTAAAGAATCAGGAACGTACGCTTACAGTGGTGAAGAAAGCCGGTTACAGTTTTCCGACGACGAGGCCTACACATTTACCGTTAAAGGCACTTCGTCGCTCCAATTGGTTTTCGAGGACAACCCTAATCTCTCCGATGATGAGGTCACGTATTCTTTTAGAAGATGAACGAGTGCTGATTAAACCCTTTTATATTCAATAATCAGGGCTTTCTGGCGTTAGGGTACTATAAAACTGTTTATATGTTGCGCCATACACTTTTCACTTTATTTATAGTCATAACATTTTGTAGTTGTGATAAATTAGACGAGCTCACTAAATTTGATATAGAATACAACCAAAGGGCTACCATTCCTTCTTCTACAGGTGTAGACTTGCCTTTTGATGTTTTTACTCCAGAAACGGAGACGAATTCGGAATCAGAATTTGAGATTAACGATACAAGAAAAGACCTCATAGAGGAAATAAAATTAACACAATTGGAGTTGGTCATTATTTCTCCGGATGGGGCTGATTTTAGTTTTTTGGAGTCAATATCGGTTTTTATTTCTGCAGACGGTCTAGATGAAATTCAAATTGCGTCACTGGCGGAAGTTTCAGATAACACCGGAACAAGGTTAAACCTAGATACCTCGGATATAGACCTTAAGGATTATATTAAGTCCGACAAGTTTAGCCTTCGTCTGAACACCGTTACGGACGAACTACTTAGCACAGATCATGAACTAGAAGTGAATTCTACGTTTTTCGTAGATGCAAAAATTTTAGGACTTTAGAGGTATTATTCATAGACAACGCAACTAATCTTGCCATTCTGCATCTTAGTTTAAATTGCAATAGTCTTTTTTATGAGAAATAGCCTACTAAGTATTCTCTTAAGTACCTTCCTTTTCACGTGTTCCAATTCCGAGGACTTGGAAACTGGTGAGATAGATGTGCTTTATACGGCACAAAAATGGCAATTGGTACGGATGTCCGGAAGTTTTGAAAACTCTGAAACGACGGGAGAAAATATGGAATGGCAAGAATTTTACGTGTTTAATCCAGACGGCTCTTTCCTTAAGAGAAGAGATACAGCGGGTGCTGTTTTTGAAGCTACGGGAACATTCGTTTTAATGGAGTATGGTAATGATGAGGCAGACTATCTAGAGCTTACCTATGCTAGTGGTGAAAACTTAATAGGAAGCTGCAATGGCGATAGAACCGAGGTGCTTGTATTCCGCTCCTCACTTGCTCTCTCTAACACATGGCAGGCTTGTGATGGACCAGGCTTGGACTATGTGCTTGTAAAAGACTAAAGCGCCATTAAATTACATCCCCTTATATCGGAATGGTCAAAACGGCCAAGAATTTCAAAAGTACCATCAGCATAGGTTTTTCCTAAATCTTGAGTGGCGATAAAGGAGCAAGAATTTATATTGGCCAAATCTATAATATTTAGTCCCCCTGTTTTCTTAAATCCGTTAATGGTCAGGGCGTCTTCGGTATCCCTGGAGAGTACTTTCATCCATGGCGGACATGCAAAAATTCCGTTGCCCGTAGAGTAGGCCTGTGAGAGTAATTCGGTCATACCGTATTCCGAATGAATTTGGTCTACCCCAAACCCAAGTTTTAGCTTTTCATGAAGTTCCGGTCTTATCATTTCTTTTCGACGTCCTTTCATGCCGCCAGTCTCCATGATAATGGTTTCTTTAAGTTCTAGATGATACTGTTCGGAGAAATCTAGAAGGGCAAAGGAGACCCCTATTAAAAGCGTTTTTGTCTTAGCAACCTTTAACCCTTCTAAAGTATCCTTGAGATTTTCAAAATCATTGAGGAAAAAGCCGCTTTTGGGATGATTGGATTTTTCAATAAGATTATTCACCATATATATCAACGATGAGCCTTCTCTCTCTAAATAGGAGGGCAGCAGCGCTAGAATACAATAGTCCTCCGGAGGTCCATAAAATTGCTGAAAGGCACAATGATAACTCTGGGTATAAAGATTGATATCGGTAACGAAATGTTTGCTAGTTGAGGTGCCAGTGGTGCCGCTACTCGTAAAGGTTATTTGTGGGGACTCAGTCGTGCTTAGTATTTGTTTTTCCTTAAAAAATTGAATGGGTAGAAAAGGAATTTGATGTAAGGTAGCAACCTTTTTAGGCGATACGTTTAAATGTTGGCAAAACGCTCTGTAAACGGAATTATTAGCATATTGATGGTGAAATACAGAGAGTGCAGTCGATAAAAATTCGTCCTCCGTTTTAATCTTAAAAATATTCTTATGATTCATCAGCAATGCCTAGAATAGCAAAGGTACTGAAGGGAAAGAAATCAATGTTAGAATTTAATATGGAATCTTACCGTTTTAAAACCGATAATTAAGCTTCTTTATTTTACAACCAGCTTTCGGTTTATGGACTTCTCGTTTTCCGTGACCTGTACCACATAAACTCCTGGTGCAAGACGTGAAATGTTCAAGGCTTTATTAGAAATCCGATCGGTTAAGACCAATTCTCCAAAAACGTCATATACTTTTATCTCTTTAGTATTATTGCGTTCCGTAGTAACGTATACTACATCTGCAGTAGCAGGATTTGGATAAAGCTTAAATCCGGTAATTTCGTCATTCCTTAGATTTCGGAAATCAATCGAGTCTTGACCAGACGCGGTAAGGGAAAAACCAATAAAGAGGATAATGTAGATTATTTTCATTTGGTATTGATTTGGGATCAACACGGTAAAAGTAATCCTATGCTAGATGAATTGCACAAAAATGTTGTGAAAGCTAATAATTTGTAGGTCAATAAAATAGACTAGGTAATTGGTCGATTTTTTTGACGGATAATCGATGTTTTAAAAAAGAGATTAATGCAATAAAGCTAATTATTTATACGATAATCTAGATTTTTAATGTTCTGATGATTACCTCAAAATAAGTATTGACTTTCCTTCTCAAGTCCAATACGATTGCCCGAAGGTCATTTACTTGATGACAAGCTTACGTGTAGCCATTTTGTCTTTTTCGAATACCCTTAGCACATACACTCCGGCGTCCAAATCTGTAAGTCTTAGTTCTTTTCCAAGAATAGTTGTCTTTAAAACCAAGGTTCCGAGAACATCATATATTAAAATTTCCTTGGGATTGTTTTCAGCAGTAGAAATATAGACCTTACCACTAGTAACCGGGTTTGGGTACATGTGAAAACCTTCAATATCCCCTGTACTTCCGGTACTCTGACCGTAACTAAAGGATATAAATAAGAAGAAAATTATAAGGTAAAGGTGCTTCATATATAACTGGTTACAAATGCCATGCCACAAATATAGGAATTATAGCCCCTGAACGTCAATAGAATAAGAGCTTTATTCAAATTTTTCGATGAAATGTAAAAAAGCCTACATTTTGTAGGCTTTTTAATAATTCTCAAGGTGTATTTTTTAGTTAATCCCTGCTGTCCATCCTGCTCCCCAAGAAGAAACATTGGTACCTGTTCCATTTCCTATACCGCTTACCAGCTCAGCTTCTGTTGCAGTACCGTCTATAGCGGTATTTGCGCTAACATCTGTAAATGTAACATCGGTAAAACTTAATGTACCGTCCGCAATACCACTAGAGGTAGGTGTAGAAGCCTCATCGTCATCTACGGAAATACCAGTGTTTTTCCCGATAATCAGAACATTGCTAAAAGTGCCTTGTGTGCCCGCTCTAAGTAAGAATCCTCTTGTGCTATCGTTAGCACCACTTTCACTTTCGATGGTTACATTGTTCACCGTAGGATTGGAAAAAGCTCCTGAAGCATTGGTGAAATCCGTATTGAACCCATCGCATTCAAAAGCTTCATCACCAATACCGTTTCCTTGTAACACATAGGCATCCGTGATAGTTCCGTTATAGCCTTCTGTCCAATCTATGGAATCATCTTCCGCATTAACTACGGCAACAAAGCTAGCATTTACAGTACCTCCAAAAAATTCTACTCCGTCATCCGCACCTTCAAAGGCTTGTATGTATTCTATAGTAGTTCCGTTACCTACACCGTAGAAGGAAAAACCATTGTTTTCTGATTGACCATCCGCGGCACCGCCAGAGTACTGTACGCGCACATATCGTAGAACGCCAGAGTTATCATCGGCGATATTACCTCCATATGGTAAATTTCCAATTTCTGATGTTGCCGTGGAAGTTCCCGTAACCGAGTTAACAGGAGCTCTGCCTAAAAGAATGATACCTCCCCAATCGCCAGCTGCGGGCGTAGTGGAATTAGAGGTAAAAATAATGGGATTAGAAGCCGTTCCGTTGGCTATGATTTGTGCACCCTGCTCTACGGCTAAGTACACGTTAGGACCCGCCTCTGCCTTAATGATCGTTCCAGGCTCTATGGTAAGTACTGCGCCAGAAGCTACAATTGTAGCACCGTTAAGAATATATTCTTTGCTCGCTTCTAAAGTTAAGTTCTCGGTTATAGAACCGGAAGCTGGTGTTAATACTACCGTTTCTTCCTCGTTACCGTTCTCTTCTCCCGTTGTGTTATTGATCGTTGTTACGCTATTATCGGTAATCACGATATCTGCCGTGTCATCACGTTCACAGGATAAGAATAGTGATGCTACTATACCAAGTACTAAAAGTTTATTTTTCATTGTTTTGTGTTTAAAATGTAATTATGGAGTTTTAAAATTTATATTTAAGAGTTAATCCTACGTTGATTCCAAGATTGTATTCCCTGATAGCAATATCACCATTGCCCGTATTTTCCCTAACTAGTGAGATATCCGGATTTAATAAGTTGGTGGCGCTTAGATTAGCTTCAAAATGTTCACCAATCGGGTTTTTCCAAATGAAATTTAGGGTCGGAACCGCTTTTTCTACAATATTTCCTAAAGAACCTGCCCCTAGCGCAGCTATCCGATCAGAAAAATAGGAGAAAACGAGAGTTGCCTTTGGGTTGTAATTTTCAAAAGACGGACTATAATTTAAATCTGTATTTATAATGAAGGGCGATGCTCCTTGCAGTGCATCGGAATCACGGTCAAAGGTGGTGCCAAAAGTATTTTCATCCCCTGCTTCTATATTTCTCAGGTCTTGGTTGGTATAGGTATACGCCGCATTTAGACCTAAAGACAATATCGCTTTTTCATCTTCGTCAGTAATCAAGTTTTTTCTAGCCTCCACCTCAAACCCGATTACCTGCGCTTGTTCTCCGGTACGGAAAAGACGTTGTGTTCCCGTAGCATCTGCGGCAATGACTAGGTTTACCGGGTCGTTTATGAGTTTTCCAAATGCAGCTAAAGAAATCAGCTCACCACGCTCCATGAACCACTCGTACTTAAGGTCAAAGTTGTAGATATCAGAAAAGTTAACACCATCTCCGTTCTTTCCTCCGAACAAATCCGGATTACCACCAAAACGCTGCGTAACACCTTCGTAAACAAAGGGAGCAACCTCCTTAAATTCAGGAAAGGATACCGTATTACTAAATCCAAACCTTAGATTGGAGTTCTCCGTTAATTTATAGCGCAGGTTTAAACTAGGTAGAAAAATATTCTCATAGATATCTCTAAATCCGGGGTCCGAAGGAGGAAGGTTAATCACATCATATGTTATGTTCTGGCTTACGGATTCTGCCCGTATTCCGGGTACAACCAAAAACTTATCGTTTACGCTCCATTCAGCGGTTAAGAATCCTGCGTGTATATCCAAATTACCCTGATAGGTGTTATCCGGTAGACCAGGTCTGTTAACTGCGCCAATGTCGTTATTAATAGGGTTAAGGTTCCTTATTTCATAAAGGGCACCTTCTGCAGTTCCAAGGCTACTATTTTCAATGGTGAAAAAAGAATCGAAATCATTGACATCCGTTACAGGTGTTGTACGGTCAAAAACTCTAAATCCGTAGCGTATACTGCTGAAATTTCTTTCCTTTGTTCTACCGTTGTAACCAAATTTTAAGGTGAATTTTTCAGAGATAACATTGGTAAGGTTGATAAAACTATTGAGTTCGTCGTCTTCAATACTTTGAAAGAAACGTTGATTCTCAAAAGCGGTGTTCGTAAAAAAAACGGGATTCGTGGTTGGGTCGTTATCCAGTGCAAATTGATAATTTTCCAAAGTAATTCGTTTTCTATCCGGTTCGTCGGAAAAGACTTTGTTGTATCCGCTACCCCAGTCTAAAACCCATTTTTCGTCAAATCGATGCTGCCCTGTAATCTGGTTTACAAAAATCATATCTTGATTAAATTGGATGTTGGATATGAAGAATCCGTCATCCGAAGTAATACCATCACGATTAAAACCCTGACCTTGCGACCCAAAGAAACTAACGGCATCAGTAGCACTGTTTATGAACAGGGAACTATATTTTAGTTTGTGCTCGTTGTTTATTTTGTAAACGATGTTACCAAGAGCAGTAGTCGTGGTATTGTATGCATATTCTTCCGTGTTAGGGAAATCAAACTTTAATACATTGGTGAAATCCCTAGCGGGTCCTTCTAAAAATTCATAACCATTGCTAAAGCTCGCTGTTCCAAAGAAGCTAAGTCTGGATTCTTCGCTTAAATTGATAGAGTAACCACCTTCAATAGCCCCGTTAATGTTAATAGGAGCAGCCATGCTTTCGGGGTCTATTCCATGTGATAGGATTACCGCAAAAGGGTTGTTATTATATCTGTTGTAAAAGCCAAAAAAGCTAGTGCCTTCACTTTGTAAAAAGTCTTCACCAATGGCATTGGAATTGATTCCGCTACCTAGAGCCACTTCTAAATACCCGTCTCCTGTGTATTCCTTGGAGTCAATATTTACGTTTCCAGCGGCAAAATCTCCATAAAAAGAGGAGTTGTACGCCTTGCTCACAGAAACATTTTCAATAATACTAGATGAAAATAGATTCAGGTCTATATTCTTTTTATTGACATCATTAGAGGGTAAGGACAAACCGTTCATTGTAGTGTTCTGGTAACGATCTCCAAGTCCACGGACGTAAACATTACTAGAGCCTTCTTGTTTTGAGATACCCGAAATTTGAGAAACCGCCGCTGCGGCATCGTCTATTCCTTTTAGGGTCAAGGCCTCTGCGCTAATGGCTTCCTGCATTACCGTAGCATTTTTTTGTTGTAACAAAAGTGCTACCTCGGAATCTTTTCTAGAGGAAACGGTAACTACAACTTCATCTAAAGAAACCCCGGCTGAGGCGCTCATGGGAACATTTATCGTTGAAACCTTTCCCGCTACAACTTCAACAGCGGGGATTTCTACAGTTTCATACCCTAGGTAACTATAAACTACGGTGTAGGTTCCCGGTTCTAGGTTGGCGATTTCGTATAATCCATCAAAATCGGAGGTAGTTCCTTTTGTTGTGCCCTTGATCAATACGTTAGCGAAAGCTAATGGCTCATCATTGACCTCTTTGTCGATTAGCTTTCCTACAATACTTCCCGTATCCTGCGCGGCAGCATTGAATAAGCCTAATAACAACACTAAAAGTAATAATTTCTTCATCGAATATAGTGGTTCTAAAATCCGAGGCAAAGAAAGACGCCTCTTGTAAAAGTGCGGTTACTACCATGTTAAACCTTTATTTTTTTAGTGTTACCTAATTGTTACTATATTAAATCAATGTTAAGCCATAAGTAGGTATGTGTATTATCTTTACTTTTGGTAAAACAACCTTACTGAAACCAATGAAAAAGAAGGACATTAAAATACTTTTAGTAGATGACGAACCGGATATTCTTGAGATAGTTAGTTACAACTTGTCTGCCGAGGGTTATGAGGTATTTACCGCTAAGAACGGAGCGGACGGCGTAGCTAAGGCCAAAAAGAAGCTTCCGCACCTAATTATCTTGGATGTAATGATGCCGGAGATGGACGGGATTGAGGCTTGTGAGATCATGCGAAAGACCAATGGGTTGGAAAATGCCATAATCACTTTTTTAACGGCTCGCGGTGAGGACTATTCACAAGTGGCAGGATTCGATGCCGGTGCAGACGACTATATTACAAAGCCCATTAAGCCTAAAGTGCTTGTAAGTAAGGTAAATGCACTGCTTAGAAGACGTTTAAAGGAAGATGATACGCAGGAAGACATTAAAACTGTAGGCGATATCGTAATTAACAGGGAGGAATATAAAATCATCAAAGGAGGCAAGGAAATTATATTACCTAGAAAAGAATTTGAACTTTTGGCCCTACTCACTTCAAAACCGAGTAAAGTTTTTAAAAGAGAGGTAATATTGGATAAGGTGTGGGGCAATGAAGTGGTAGTTGGTGGTCGCACAATAGATGTTCATATTCGCAAACTCAGGGAAAAAATTGGGGAAGAACATTTTAAAACGATAAAGGGCGTAGGTTATAAGTTTGTGCTCTAATGGCGATTAAGTCAAAAAGGTCATATCGTTTCGCTTTTAGGAGCGCTATCTATATCACACTAGTTTTTACGCTAATTTTTGGATTGATTTCTAGGTATTTTGGAGGATTGAACTGGTTGTTTCTAATCTTCAATTCCCTAACCATATTTCTAATCTCTTTTTTCGCACTTCAGTATAGAATAGAAAAGTTTATCTATAAAAGGATAAAAAAAATCTACGATGATGTGGCCCTACTGGAATCAACTTCCCTTGCTTCCGACCCTATTACTACAGACATGAGGACATTAACGGCAGAAATAGAAAAATTTGCACAGGATAAAAAAATCGAAATCGATACTCTTAAGATTAGGGAAGAATATAGAAAGGATTTTTTAGGTAATGTTTCGCACGAGCTTAAAACCCCACTATTTACGGTACAGGGCTATTTAGAAACCCTTTTAGATGGTGCTATGGACGATAAAAGTATTCGTAAAAAGTATATTACACGAGCCAATAAAGCGGTAGATAGACTTATTTATATCGTAAAAGATTTAGACCTGATAACCAAGTTAGAGGTGGGCGACCTAAATCTAGAAAGGCAAGATTTCAATGTTATAGATTTAATTCAAAGTGTTTTCGAACTTCTAGAAATGAAGGCAGCTAAGAAGAATATAATCTTAACCTTTGACAGCGCATATGATGACCCGATAATGGTCAATGCCGATATGGAGAAAATACAGCAGGTACTCACCAATCTTTTGGTAAACTCTATAAAGTACGGTAATGACAATGGTACTACCGAGGTAAGTGTAGAGAACTTAATAAAGAACAAGGTAATCATTAGGGTAACGGATAACGGGGAAGGGATTCCCAAGCAGCATATCCCAAGGCTTTTTGAGCGTTTCTACAGAGTGGACCAAAGTGGAAGTAGGCGTGAGGGTGGCTCTGGCTTGGGACTTGCCATAGTTAAACACGTTATTGAGGCACACGGAGAGAAAATATACGTGGAAAGTGCTCCGGACGTTGGCTCGGAGTTCTCATTTACATTGGAGAAGAGCACCATGGAAAATACAAACGTAGAATAAGCCGCTACCCTTGTAATTTTCTTAGCTTTGTGCTTTTATAGCGGAATAAAGTGGGAAGCAAGAATAAGCTCAAAAGATTTAAGGAAAACGATACCTTTAAAAACGTTGTTCAACCAACAAGGGAAGAAGTTCAAGAAGGTTTTGCGTTAAAGGGAAAATGGGAAGAACATTTTGGCAACTCAAATCCTATTGTGCTAGAATTGGGTTGCGGAAAAGGGGAATATACCATTGGTCTTGCCAAACAAAATCCAAATAAGAATTTTATCGGAATTGACATCAAGGGTGCTCGTTTTTGGAGAGGAGCAAAAACAGCTCTGGAGGAAGGGTTGAACAATGTGGCATTCCTACGAACGCAAATAGAGCTATTGGATTTACTCTTCACCAAAGATGAGGTTTCCGAAATCTGGATAACGTTTCCGGACCCCCAAATCAAATATAAGCGTACCAAACATCGAATGACCAATGAGGTGTTTCTGAACAAGTATAAGAAAATTTTGCAGCCCAATGGTCTGGTTCATCTAAAGACCGACAGCGAGTTTATGCACGGTTATACCTTAGGGCTGTTACATGGTCTGCGTCATGAAATTATTTATGCCAATCATGATGTTTATAAGAACGAAGGTAGCCCAAAGGAAGTTTTGGAGATACAAACATTCTATGAAAATCAGTACCTTGAGAAAGGGAAAGCCATTACCTATATCCAATTTAGGATAAACTAGTACTATGCAGCAACTTGGAATTTTACTGGTATTCACTTTTGGTGCCGCATTCTTTGCATCCCTACCTCCTGGGTTGTTAAATATGAATGCAGCTAAGACCAGTGTAGAGAAGGGAAAGGCAAATGGAGTAATTTTTGGCTTGGGTGTAGCTATTATGGTCATGCTACAGACCTATCTAGCGGTTAGAATCGCAAGATTTTTAATGCGAAATCCTGATGTAATAGGCATGCTGCTTAAAATAGCACTTGTAGTATTTGCAGTTTTGGCCGTGTTCTTTTTTGTCAAAGCAAAAAAATTAGATAGGCAACCTTTAGAAATAGTAGCAAGTAAAAAGCGGAATAGCTTTTCAAAAGGGCTTTTTTTAGCGGCCATTAACTTGCTTACCATACCATTTTATAGTGGTCTGAATACTATTTTTCACGCCCAAGGCTTTATGGATTATAGCGTTATAGATGAGGTTGTATTTATTTTGGCTGCCGGTGGGGGTACTTTTTTGGCCATGTATCTCTATGTTTTTTATTTTAACAAGATGGAGCGTAAAACAAATAGATTCTCTAAAAACAGCAATTATATTTTAAGTGTGCTGATGATTGTTTTGATGGTCATTACCAGTATAAGGCTGTTCAACCAAAGTTAAAAGCATTATGAAGGCCGATAACAAGAATTTTTTTGAAAAAGTGTATGAGGTTGCCGAGCAGATACCGTACGGGAGAGTTACCTCCTATGGTGCGATAGCAAAATACTTAGGTGCCGCTCGTAGTGCTAGAATGGTGGGTTGGGCAATGAACGGTGCTGGTAATATGAATCATGTTCCGGCACACAGAGTGGTGAACAAAGCTGGCCTACTTACGGGGAAACATCACTTTGAAGGAACCAATCTCATGCAACAACTACTAGAAAGTGAGGGAGTAGAGGTCATAGAAAACCAAATACAAAATCTAGAAAAGTACTTTTGGGACCCGTGGAACGAGTTGTGATAAGGCTAAGTTTTCAAATCAATCAAAGGTCAAGGTAAATAAAGTATTGTTGTCGTTAGATACAACTCGTATCCTACCACCATGAAGTCTCATGATCTGTTTGGAGAGGCTTAAGCCAATGCCAGTTCCAGTATTTTTTGTGGTAAAGAAAGGAACAAAAATTTCATCCATCAACTCGGGCGGTATTCCAGGCCCGTTATCCCATACTTGAATGTATTTTTTATTAAGGGTATCTATTCCTGCCTTAAATCTAATGATTCCATTTTCTTGACCTTCTAATGATTGTTTTGCGTTCTTTCCTAAATTCAACAAAACTTGCGTTATCTGTTTCTGATCTATGTAAAGTTCTAAGTTTTCAGGAGCTACAATAATTTCAATGGCTACTTCTAAAGTTTCGGCCTGCTCGTCTAACAAGACTTTAACGCGTTCCAATAATTTATCCGCTGGAATAAGGCTACGGTCCGGTTCCGGGACACTTAAAAAAGTTCTATAGCTCTGTACAAAACTCATTAAATCTTTACCCTGCTCCTTTATAACCTCCAAGCCCTTTGCAGTATTGTTAATCTGATCAATATTGAAAGATCCGGGTGAGGTAAGTTCTTTTCCTTTTTTAAAATAGTGCAATATGGATTCTGATATGGATGTAATGGGCGTTATGGTATTCATTATTTCATGGGTCAGCACACGTATTAATTTAACCCAGGAATCGGTTTCCTTTTCATCGAGTTCCTTATTGATATCATGCGCAACCACTAATAGTAATTGCTGCTCCTCAATAGTTATAGGGGTGCATTTTAAACTAAGCTCCCTTTTACCTCGTTCATTTCCTAAAGAAAAAGTAGTATTGTCAAAAGGCTTCAAATCTTTAAAGAGTCCGTACAGTTCATGGTCCACCTGGTTCAATTGTTTCACATGGTTTAAGGGTCTGTAATTAAGTAAATCCTGTACTGTGGGATTCGCGTAAAGAATATGGCCTTTAGGATTTATGGTGAATATGCCTATATCAGCCTGTCGTAATATTTCTTGGTAGTACTGTTCTTGCGCCTGTTTTTTCAGATGGATGTCCTGTATCATGCTGTTTAACATGTTAAGGCTGTGGTTTAATTCTTCTAATGATTTAACACTTAATTTTTCAGGAAAACGAAGGGTGAAATCTTCATTTTTGATAGCATCAAAAAAATAGGCTATTTTACGATTGGTTTGGTTTACATAGTTGATGAGCCCGTAGGTAAGTCCAATTAAAACCAGGAGTCCTATGGCACCTGCTATATATTGCCGGTTAAAGAAAAAATAGGTAGCCACAATAACTACTAGAACAATGAAAATAATACGAAAAACCAGCTGTAAATAAATGTTTCTACTTACCATTATTTACTTGATTTTTTAAGTTTGTTGTAGAGTGTCTGCCTAGAAATACCAAGCTGTTCTGCAGCAGCACTATAGTTTCCATTATTTTGATGAAGCGCATTGGTGATCATGAGTAGCTCCATTTCCTCCAAGGTATTGGGTTGGTTTTCCATCTGGCCACTGTCATTCACCTCCAACAAAAAATCCGTTGGTTTTAACACGTTGCCTTCAGAAAGGATTACGGCTCGCTCCATGGTGTGCAATAGTTCCCTTACGTTACCCGGCCATTTGTAGGCCATTAATTTTTCTTGTGCGGCCTGGTTTATCTTAAGCCCTTGCTTACCATATTTGTTTATAAATTTGGTAAGATAGAAGTCCGCCAATACAAGTATATCTTCCTCTCTGTCCCGCAAGGGTGGTACGTTAACGCGAATAGTATTAATACGGTAAAGTAAATCTTCCCTAAAAAGACCATCTACAACCATTTTATCCAGATTACAATTCGTGGCACAGATTAACCTAATATTCACCCCTATTGGTTTGTTGGACCCAACACGGACAATGACCCTGTTCTGTATGGCAGACAATAATTTTGCTTGGGTCTGTAAGGACAGATTCCCTATTTCATCTAAAAAGAGGGTGCCTCCGTTGGCAGCTTCAAACTTACCGGCACGGTCCTCTTTAGCATCTGTAAAGGAACCTTTGACATGACCGAACAATTCACTTTCAAATAAATTCTCGGAAATAGAGCCCATATCTACGGAAATAAAGACTTCGTCGTTTCTAGCTGAGGATTGGTGTAATTCTCTGGCAATAAGCTCTTTTCCCGTGCCATTTTCACCTGTAACCAATACGTTTACATCCGTCTTGGCGACCTTCTGCACTAATTTTAAAACGGCGTTAAGCGCTTTGCTATCGCCTACAATATGGTTTTTCTTTTGATTAATTACCTGTTTTAGGTTCGTCTCCTTTTGTTTAAGTTGGCTTAGCTCTTTCTTTGATTTTCTAAGTTCATAAGCAGATTTAACGGTGGCTAAAAGCCTTTCGTTGTTCCAAGGCTTTAAAATAAAATCGGATGCACCTTCCTTTAGGGCTTCCACAGCCAAATCTATGGCACCATAGGCGGTCATCATTATTACGGAAATAAAAGGAGATTTCTTTTTGATTTCGCGCAGCCAATAGAGTCCCTCGTTACCGGTATTTACACCTGCGGAAAAATTCATATCCAACAATATGATATCCAAATCACTAAAATTTGGGAAAGAAGAAATTTGATTGGGATTGGATATGGTTTGAACACTTTTGTACTCAAATTGCAAAAGAATTTCCAATGCGCTTAACACACTCTTGTTATCGTCAATGACCAGAATCTTTGCGTCAATCATGTAAGTACCTTTATTAGATAGGATAAAGCTACAAATTGAAATTAACAACTAGGATACACCTGTCCAAAAATTTGACAATATCTGTAAAACTATTTTACACTCAAAGTAGTTTATGCTTTTAAACAGAATCTTAAGTAGCTGATAATCAAAACAATAAATTTATGGCACATATATAGCAAAGCTTTTGGCATACCAATAGTAATATGAACATTAAAATTAAAATAACACTGTTTTTCTTCTTAGCCATAGCACTGAAAAGTGTGGCTCAGACAAGCTGGACTTTAGAGGAATGTATAGACCATGCATTGGAGCACAACCTTTTGTTAAAAGATTTTCAATATACTAATGACGCTAACAAAGAAGACTACAAGCAATCTATACGTAATCTTTTGCCGGTACTGAATGCAGGATCCAATTATCAGGTGAATTCGGGTAGGGCGGAAGATCCTAATACGGGAACTTTTGTAGTACAGGATTTCTTCTCAAACAATTATTCCATCCAGTCCAACATCGATTTATTTCAAGGCTTTCAAAAATTAAATTCAATTAAGGCTTCCAAATTCTTGTACCAGGCGGCTAAGGAAGAGCGTACACAACAAAGATATCTTTTGGCTTTTAGAGTAATGCAAGCATTTAACAATATTAGGTTCTTTGAAGGTTTAGTAGCAATTGCCACGGAACAGGTAAACGTATCAAAAACGAACTTTAAACTGGTAGAGAAACAAATAGAATTAGGTCTCATGGCCGGTGCGGATAGGTACGAAGCTAAGTCCTCTTTATTGTCAGACGAGTTAAACCTTACGCAGAGCAGGAACCAATTGGCCGCAGCGAAACTGGTATTGATTCAAGAAATGAACTTGGAAAATATTTCGGATATTGAAATTGTTGCGGACTTAGAAATCAGTAATGAGGCTACCGTCTCTTCAGAAATGGAATCGGATACCATTTATGCTAAGGCGCGCGAATTCCTGCCATTGATAAAAGCACAGGAATTAAGGACGCAGGCGGCAAAAAAACAAGTTGGTGTTGCCAGAGGAAGACTATACCCTTCTTTATCGTTGTTTGCTGGTATGGGAACGGGCTATTTTGAAACCTTTAGAGATAGTTTAGGAAATACACTGCCTTTTCGGGAACAGTTCAGGGATAATTTTTCCAGATTTTATGGACTGAGCCTTAATGTACCGATCAGTAATGGATGGTCCGCTAGATCTAGGGTTAAACAAGCAAAGATTGAAAGATTAAGACAAGAAAATAATTTAGAGGTGCAAGAACAAGTACTTTTTCAGACCATTCAAGAACTGGTACAAGAACATAATGCACTCTTGGTAGAGAAAGGGCAGAGTGATCAGAATGTAGAGGCCCAACGGATGGCTTTTACCGTTGCCCAAAAGCGCTTTGAAAACGGAATGATCAATGGAATAGAATTATTGACCGCAAAAAATCTTTTTGCCAGTGCCCAGAACGAAAATTTACAAGTAACCTTACGGTCGGCAATAAATAAAAGTACTTTAGACTTTTACCGCGGCCTTCCGGTATTTAATATAAACTAGAAACATAAATAGGATTTCCTTTTTTGGGAATTGAAACCAAAAGAATAATAATTAAGATGGATATTAAAATAGAAAAGAAGAAAGGGTTACGTCCAAAACATTATGGGTACATCGGTATTGGTATATTGGTGCTTTTTGTGGGGTATCAACTCCTTTTTGCAAATTCGGTTTCCACATTCAGAACAGAAAAAGACAAACTCTCCATTGCCGGCGTGTCTCAGGGTAAGTTTGACGATTATATTACAATTAACGGAAATGTTGCACCGATTGCTACAATATATATGGATGCTTACGAAGGTGGTCGTGTAACGGAAAAACTAATTGAAGAGGGTGCTACTGTTAAAAAGGGTGATATAATCCTGAAGTTGGAGAACATGAACCTCTATGAGCAAATACTGGCAAGTGAAAGCAACTTGGCCTTAAAACAAAATGATTTGCGTTCTACTAAATTAACCTTTGATTCGCGCCAAGTAGAAGGTCGTAGATCTCTGGCCACCGCTAGTACGGATTTGCAACGCTTAAAGCGGAATTATGAGCAGAACAGTGCGTTGTATAAGGAAGAATTAATCTCCAAGGAGGTTTATCAATTATCAAAGGAAAATTATGAGCTTTCCCAGAAACAGTATGATATTGTTAAACTACAGACAGAACAAGATGATGAGTTGAGAAAAACATCTTTGACGGGTCTCGATGCAGATTTGGCCCGTATGCAGAAAACTTTAGGAATGGTATACCAGCGTTTAGACCACTTAAACGTAAGGGCCCCGTCAGATGGTCAGTTAGGATTTTTGGATGCAGAGATAGGTCAGAATATTTCACAAGGTCAAAGAATAGGACAAATAAACGTGCTTACGGATTATAAGATCGAGGCAGATATAGACGAGCATTATATTGATCGCGTTCAGCGAGATTTAGTAGCTGTCTTGGAGCGTAACGGAACGGACTACCCTTTGCGGCTAAGAAAAGTATACCCAGAAGTACGTAACGGTAGGTTTAGAGTGGACTTAGTATTTACAGGAGATAAGCCTGAGACTATTAGAGCTGGGCAAAGCTATAATATAAAACTTCAATTAGGAGAATCTAGCGATGCCTTGTTATTACCCAAGGGAAGCTTCTTTCAGAGTACTGGAGGTCAGTGGATTTTTGTAGTTGGGCCAGATGGCGATGAAGCTATAAAACGCCCCATTAGAATCGGCAAGCAAAACTCTAGGTATTACGAGGTTTTGGAAGGACTTGATGCCGGTGAAAAAGTAATTACGAGTAACTACGATAGCTTTGGTGAAGCAGAAAGAATAGTACTGAAGTAAAACTTTTCTTCCCTTCTAATAAGGGGGGATTGAGGGGTGTTTTTGAAGTATATCAATAAATCCCAATCAGGAAAGGTTCAAGTAAATAAAGTATATAATAAAAGGATAAAATAGAAATCAAATAAGCAAATAATCGAAAAATGATAACAATCCAAAATTTAAAAAAGAGTTTCAGAACCGAGGAAGTAGAAACCTTGGCTTTGAACAATGTAAATCTAAAGGTAGAAGATGGTGAGTTCGTAGCCATTATGGGACCATCAGGTTGTGGTAAATCTACCTTGTTGAATATTATCGGAATGTTGGACAACCCTACTGAAGGTAGCTACAACTTTTCGGGTAATGAAGTTGGCGGTCTAAAGGAAAGTCAGCGGACACAACTACGTAAAGGCAATCTAGGATTTGTATTCCAGAGCTTTAACCTTATCGATGAGTTAACGGTTTATGAAAATGTAGAACTGCCACTTATTTATTTGAAAATGGGGAAGGCAGAGCGCAAGGAAAAAGTAATGAAGGTGTTGGAGCGTATGAAAATAGCACATAGGGAAAAGCATTTTCCACAACAATTATCTGGTGGTCAACAACAACGTGTGGCTATTTCCAGAGCGGTGGTGACCAATCCAAAATTGATATTGGCAGATGAGCCAACGGGTAATCTTGATTCAAAAAATGGTATCGAGGTAATGAACCTGTTGACCGAGCTAAATCAGGAAGGGACAACCATTGTAATGGTAACACACTCCGATAGGGATTCACATTACGCCCACAGAGTAGTGAATTTATTTGACGGTCAAATTGTGACGGAGAGTCAAAATAGAGCTATAGGGGCAATGGTCTAATCAGCCAAAAGTTGCATCTACAGATTAAGGGAAGGAGTTTATTCATCAATCAATATTTTTTTAATAAGCATCAATCAAAACCATCAATTCATCCGTGCCAAGCACAGTTGAAGAGCCCTAATACAATAATTATGATCAAAAACTATCTGAAAATTGCTTGGAGAAACCTTTGGAAGAACAAAGGTTACAGCGCATTGAATATTTTTGGATTGGCCATAGGAATTACTTGTGCCTGTCTCATACTGCTTTGGGTTGAAGATGAAGTAAATTATGATAGTGATTTCCCAAAACAGGATCTGGTCTATTACGTGCCCACCAACCAAACTTTTGAAGGGGAAGTATATACTTATAATGTTACCCCTGGACCCCTTGCCAAAGATTTAAAAGAAGAAGTACCTGGAATTGCAAAATCTGCCGCAACATTTGGGGAGGAGCTGTTGCTCACAAACGGGGAAACGGGAATCAATAGATTTGGAAGGTATGTGCAACCTGATTTTTTAGAAATCTTTAGTTTGAATTTTTTGGAGGGAGAATTGAAGACGGCTCTTTCCAGACCGGACGGAATTGTGTTGACACAGAAAACCGCAATAGCGCTTTTCGGCACCGATAAAAACGTCTTGAATAAAGTACTACAATTGAATAATGAGTTTTCCTTTACCGTAACAGGTATAATACAAGATTTGCCAAGTACGATTACCTATAAATTTGATTGGCTTATACCCTTTCAGCGTTTCCAATTGGGACAAGAAAATATGGCTTGGGCCGAACAATATGGAGGAAATTTTGCTGATACTTTCGTAGAACTTACTCCAAATACTGACTTTAAAACAGTTGATGCCAAGGTCAGGAAAATGATAGCTTCCAAAATAGAATATGATACCGAAGTTCCAAATGAAGCGTTTTTACATTCCATTAAGAATTGGCATCTACGTTCCGAGTTTAAAGAAGGCAAAATTGTTGGAGGCAAGATTACTTTGGTAAAGTCGCTGGCCTTCATCGCTATGATTATTCTCGTGATCGCCTGTATCAATTTCATGAACCTCTCAACCGCTCGAAGTGGTAAGCGGGCCAATGAAGTTGGTGTGAGAAAAGTATTAGGATCTAGTAAAAAAGGATTAGTAGGTCAGTTTTTAACGGAGTCTATGATTTTATCCGCTATGTCGGCGATATTAAGTGTTGTTCTTGTAGTGTTATTACTCCCGTCCTTCAACACTTTGGTAGAAAAACAGATTGAACTGAGCCTGTCTGAACCTATACATGTACTCTCACTTTTAGGTATTACATTAATTTGTGGTCTCTTGGCGGGCTGGTATCCTGCGCTATATCTTTCCTCTTTCAGGCCGGCCCACGTGCTTAAGGGGGTCGATAAAAATAAAGGTAGCGCAACAATTATTAGAAAAGGTCTTGTAGTTGCTCAGTTTGCGGTTTCCATAGTTTTTATTATTTCTAGTGTCATTATCTATCAACAAATACAGCATGTCAGGGCTCGAGATGTTGGCTACGATAAAGGAAATTTGTTAAATGTGTCCGTTACCGGTAATATGATTGATAAGTATCTCCCCATTAAACAGGATATGATTGCTACAGGTACTGTAAAGGATGTAGCATTGACCAATACAAATATGCTTTCGAGTGGAAATAATGGTCCGGGGCTTACTTGGCAAGGCGGACAGGACACTGAGGATGTGCTTGTCAGATTCAGATATGTAAGCCCAAATTATTTTGATACAGTTGGGTTGAATTTATTGGAAGGGCATGGTTTTAATAGTGATAATGCCGTAGATAGCACAAACGTGATTATAACCCAATCCTTCGCAAAAATGATGGGAGATGGTAGTGCTCTTGGTAAGACTATCACGCGTAGCAATACTGAATACAATGTGATTGGTATCGTAAACGACTACCTCTATGGTGACATGTATGGCAATGGGAAAACAGGTCCAGTAATGTTTTTCAATTATTCAAATTTTGCCAACACCATGTATGTAAATATAAAACCCAAATCATCTCGAAAAGATGCGCTGGCGGCTATCAAGAATGTTTTAAAAAAATATAACCCTGCATTTCCATTTGAATATCGTTTTGAAAACGACCTCTTCAATTCTAGGTTCAGAAATGAAGAATTGGTTGGAGAACTAGCCAAGATATTTGCTTTTCTTGCCATTATTATTTCATGTTTGGGTCTATTTGGTCTGGCAGCTTACACGGCAGAACAACGAAAAAAGGAAATTGGGGTAAGAAAGGTGTTGGGGTCTAGTGTTTCGGGCATTGTTCGTTTACTATCAAAGGATTTTATGCGTCTGGTACTGATTGCCCTTTTTATTGCGATTCCTTTAGCCTGGTGGTTTATGAATAAATGGTTAGAAAGTTTTGCCTATAAGGTCACCATTGATTTATGGGTCTTTGCAATTGCTGGAATTGTAGCGGTAAGTATTGCATTGTTCACGGTAAGCTTTCAGGCCGTAAAAGCCGCAATAGCTAACCCAGTAAAAAGCCTAAGAACTGAATAATCATCATCAAAAAACAAACAATCATGTTTAAGAACTATTTGAAAATCGCTTGGAGGAGTTTAAAGAAACGGCCTTTTTTTACCTTTTTGAATACTTTTGGTCTAGCCATTGGTATGGCAGGGGCATTACTGATTTCATTGTTTATCCATGACGAACTTAGTTTTGATAAAATGTTTGCAGATGCCGACCGCATCTATAGAATAGATACGGACGTGAAATTTGGAGGGGCTGAAATTTTAGCTTCTGAGTCTTCGGCACCAATGGCAGCAGCAATGCAAAGAGATTTTTCCCAAGTGGAATCTACCCTAAGATTAAGAGACCGAGGTAGCGCGCTCATTAGAAAAAGTGGTGCAAAGACCAATACCAAAGAGTTAAGGGTCACTTTTGCGGATTCTACTCTCTTTGATTTCTTTGGCTTGAAATTGCTTGTGGGAGATGCTAAGACCGCATTGACGGAACCGAACACATTGGTATTGACCAAAACAGCGGCAGAGAAACATTTTGGAGTACAAAATGCACTTGGTCAAAGCCTACTCTTAAACAATACGGATACGTATACCGTAACTGGTGTGATTGATGACCTACCTCAAAATTCTTTGTTGCGAGAGCATAGTGTTTTTATGGCCATGGCCGGTTATGCAGACTCACGGGAAAGCAATTGGGGAAGTATGAACTATTTCACGTTTGTCAAACTGATACCTAGTGTTAACGCTGCTGATTTTAATGAGCCTTTGCAAGAAATGTTTACGAGATATATGATTCCATGGGTTCAAAAAATATTTCCGGGAATGACGGCAGAATCATTTGCTGCTTCAGGTAATTATTGGGAACATAAAATCATGCCATTAACAGATATCCATTTGTATTCTAATCGGCAATCTGAGTTAAGTGCTAATAGTAGTATTCAGAATGTTTATATCCTTTCATTCATTGCGTTATTTCTAATCATATTGGCAACGGTTAATTTTATGAACCTTTCCACAGCTCATTCCCTCAAAAGGTCAAAAGAAGTAGGTATCCGAAAAACCTTGGGTTCAAATAAGACCGAACTGATTCGACAATTTCTGATCGAATCGGGAATGGTTGCTTTTATCTCATTGATAATAGCCCTTATTATAGCAATGATTGTGCTTCCTTTTTTCAATGACCTTTCTGGGAAGGAGATTACAATTCCTTATGCCAATCCAATTTTCTGGTTGATAGTTCTATTTACTACGCTCATACTGGGGCTTTTTTCGGGAAGTTATCCAGCCTTTTTTATGTCGCGGTTTATGCCAATTAAGGTGCTTAAAGGTAGTGGGCAAAATAGTGTTGGAGGTGGAAAAATCCGAAATTCCTTAGTTGTTTTTCAGTTTACCATTTCGGTTTTCTTGATTGTAAGCACCTTGGTCGTTTTTCAGCAAATAAAATTCATACAAGGAAAAGACCTTGGTTTTAACAAAGATCAAATTCTACTTATAAATGACACTTATGCAGCAGGCAGCCAAGTACAGGCATTTAAAGAGGAAATTACTGGTCTGGGGCAAGTAGCGTATGCATCATTGAGTGATTACCTACCAACACCGTCATCTCGTTCTAATAGTTCTTTGTTCAGGGAAGGAGCTATGGAGCAAGAGAACGCAATTCAGATGCAAGTTTGGGAAGTTGATCATGATTACCTCAAAACGCTAAATATGGAATTAGTTGTAGGGCGTGATTTTAATCCACGATATGCTACTGATTCAACCGGGGTTATTGTCAATGAAGCAATGTTGCCCGTTATGGGCGTAACAGCAGAAGAAGCCTTAGGCATTCGAATAACCGGTGACCTTGACTTAGAAGAGAAAGTGTTCTACACCGTAATCGGAGTGGTCGAAGACTTTCATTATGAATCGTTGCGAGAAAACATCGGTGCTTTAGGATTGTTTTTAGGTAAATCAACTGGAACCATGGCGGTAAAATTAAAAACAGGTAATTACTCAAGCACCTTAGCCAGTATAGAAAATATATGGAATAAAATAGCTCCTGGCCAACCTTTCAGCTATCGCTTTATGGACGAGTCTTTCGATGCAACCTATAAAGCGGAACAGAACTTGGGTAAGATATTTATGGTCTTTACCATACTCTCTATTTTTATTGCCTGTCTAGGTTTATTCGGTTTGGCCGCATTTAATGCTGAAAAGCGAACCAAAGAAATTGGAGTCAGAAAAGTATTAGGGGCAAGTGTGGGTCAAATATCCTATAGATTGACCTTGGACTTTTTAAAACTTGTTGGAGTCGCAATTATAATTTCATTACCGATTGGATGGTTCGCGATGGATAAGTGGTTAGAAGATTTTTCATATCGAATCGAAATTAATTGGTGGATTTTGGCCTTGGCCGGTTCATTTGCCATTGCTATTGCGATTATTACCGTAAGCTATCAAAGTATTAAAGCTGCAATAGCTAACCCGGTAAAAAGCCTGCGGACGGAATAACATCAATCATTAAAAACAAATAATCATGTTTAAGAACTATTTGAAAATCTCATGGAGAAATCTAATTAAGAACAAAGCGTATTCTGCAATCAACATCGGAGGTCTTGCATTGGGTATTACGGCTTGTCTGTTAATTTTGCAATATGTAGGCTTTGAAACCAGTTACGAAGATTTTCATGAGGATAAAGATCAGATCTATCGGGTAAAGCAAGAACGGTATAATGATGGGGTATTAACTACGGAATGGGCTGCGGGTGCCTTTGCCGTTGGGAATAAATTTTCGGAAGCCATTCCTGAAATAGAAGATTATGTCAAAGTGGCTCAATCAGGAGATGTTATTGTTGATAAAGGAAATGAGACCTTGAAAATTGATAAGGTTTTTTACTCCAGCGAATCTTTCTTTGATATATTTTCCTATCCTTTACTTTCAGGGGACAAATCAACCATTTTTAACGAGCCAAGAACGGCAGCACTTTCCGAAACTACCGCACGAAAAGTATTCGGATCTACGGACGTAGTTGGCAAAACCATTGAATTTAACGGTAACATTGAGTATCGTGTAACTGGCATTTATAGGGATATGCCAAGCAATACACAGTTACAACCGAACATTTTATTGTCGTACATTACCTTTAGGGAGCGGGTTCTTGCGGATAACGATCAAGACCCTGAGGCCGATTCCGAAACATGGTGGTTTTCCGATGGTTGCCTAACCTATCTCAAATTAAAGGAAGGTATAGACCCATCAGCAGTAGAAGCGAAGTTTGTTCCGGTTGTAGAGGAATTGGCGGGTGAAGGATTGCGCCAGTATAATAGTGACGCTAAATACCTTTTGCAACCGCTGACGGATATTCATCTGTATTCAAATTATATGATGGAACCGAGTCCTACGGGGGATGGTAAAACGGTCTATCTTTTATTGGGAATTGCATTTTTCATCATCATAATAGCTTGGGTCAACTATATCAATTTGGCCACAGCAAGGGCTATCGGAAGGGCTAGAGAAGTAGGAGTTCGCAAAGCGGTCGGCTCCCATCGAAAGCAGTTAATTATTCAATTCTTTTTCGAATCGGCACTTTTCAACTCACTGGCTCTTGTTTTGGGATTAGCCCTTATGGCGTTAATGATTCCGGCTTTTAATCAAATTTCGGGACAGGAACTCTCGTATGAACTTTTTACCCAAGGCTCTTTTTGGGCCGGACTCATCGTGATATTCGTAGTAGGTGTTTTTCTTTCGGGGGCCTACCCTGCTTTTGTATTATCAAGTTTTAAACCTGTAGATGTATTAAAGGGTAAGATCATAAATACCAAGCAAGGTGCTTTATTGAGAAAGTCGCTGGTGGTATTTCAATTTGCTGCTTCCCTGTTCTTATTGATAGGTACATTAACGGTGTATCAGCAGATACAATACATGAGGAAGCAATCCTTGGGTCTCAATATTGATAAGACCTTGGTTGTGGTACCCCCCATCGTGACCGATTCTACTTACTTAGGGCAAATGACCTCGTTCAAGGAAAGCCTTTTGAAATATCCGTCAATAAAAAGTGTTGCTGCGGCATCTACCATTCCTGGTCAACCCGTAGGATGGAACGCTGGAGGCATAAAACTGGTCTCTGAGGATGATACGGCAGGAAAACAATATCGAGTCATTGGTGTTGATTACGACTATGTGGATCAGTTTGGTTTAAAAATGATTGCAGGTCGAGCATTTTCCGAGGAGTTTGGTGCCGACCCCGAAGCGGTTATTTTTAACAGGGCCGGGATTACGCAACTAGGTTTTAATAAGCCTGAAGAGGCCATTGGGAAACGCATAGATTTTTGGGGAAATCAGTATACCGTAATTGGTGTTTCAGAAAATTTCAACCAAGAATCCTTACGACTTCCCTATGAACCACTTGTA
The DNA here is from genome assembly GCF_002742365.1 of Maribacter sp. 4U21. Taxonomy (NCBI): domain Bacteria; kingdom Pseudomonadati; phylum Bacteroidota; class Flavobacteriia; order Flavobacteriales; family Flavobacteriaceae; genus Maribacter; species Maribacter sp. 4U21. The sequence continues at coordinate 60,514 of NZ_MDGN01000009.1, read as the reverse complement.
ATTCGCTTAATTCCTGATATCCGAGGGTATTTTACGATTAAACAAAGTACCACGGACGTGGCGCAAACCATAGCTCAGGTAAAAACCGAATGGAACAAGTTTTTCCCTGGGAACACATACGAGTATTTCTTCTTGGATGAGCATTTCAATGACCAATACCAAGCCGACCAACGGTTTGGTAAAGTATTTGGACTTTTCACGGGACTGGCAATTTTGGTGGCATGTTTAGGATTGTTTGGGCTGGCATCTTTTACCACCTTGCAACGTACAAAGGAAATCGGTATTCGGAAAGTACTTGGGTCTTCGGTTTCGGGGATATTAAAGTTACTCTACAAGGAGTTTGCCTTATTACTTTTCATTGCATTTTTAATCGCAATTCCAATAGCTTGGTTTACGACAAGTAATTGGTTACAGGGATATGCTTTTAGGATAGATATACATTGGAGCTTTTTCTTTTTACCTTTTTTGGCAATCATGCTGATAGCTTTGGTAACGGTCAGTTTCCAGACTATCAAGGCTTCCTTGGCTAATCCTGTGGATAGCTTGCGAACAGAATAATTCATCAATCTAGGCCAAGCTTGGATAAATCATCAAAAAACGAAAAATCATGTTAAAACAACACATAAAAATAGCGTGGAGAAATCTGCTAAAAAACAAGCAGCAGACTATTATAAATTTATTAGGGCTAACCGTTGGTACTGTTAGCTGTTTGGCCATTTTGTTATACGTATTCTCACAATTTGGTTATGATGAACATCATGAGCATGCGGACTCGGTCTACAGAGTGGAAACCATTATTGAACGGGATGGAAAAGCATCTTTTAATACTGCGGCGGCATCCCCACCAATAGCGTTTGCTTTAAAGGAAGATTTTCCGGAGGTACAGGAGGCCACTCGAGTAGTACTAACGGATGTTTTTTACAGTAATTTAATCGGTGCTGCGGATAGTGAAGACGCTTATTACGAACCACGGGTTTATATGGCAGATTCTACCTTTTTTAAAGTGTTCAACTATAAATTTATTGAAGGCAGACAAGAAACTGCCTTGAATGAGCCCAATGCTTTGGTGCTCTCTTCCTACTTGGCGAATAAACTGTTCGGCACTCAAAAAGCTTTAGGTAAGGCAGTTACATGGGGCAGTGGCGCGAATGCCCAAACTTTAACGGTAAAAGGTGTTTTTGATGAATCCTATGAAAAATCACACTTAGACCCAAACTACATTGTAAGCATGAGTACCCCTGGTATGGGAACTTTTGTTCAAAATTTCCAAAGTTTTGCAACTAACAATTTTGTGTACAGCTACGTAAAACTACAATCTAATAGTAATGCGGCTGGGTTACAGAATAAATTACCTGGATTTATTCAGGAAAGAGGAGCCAAAGACCTTAAGGATGCAGGAATGGATAACAAGATTCAAATACTTCAGCCTGTTTCAGATATTCATTTATATTCCGCAGGAAGAGATAATCAAATTCATGAAGTATCCAATATCAAATACCTTTATTTCTTACTAACGCTAGCCTTTTTTATTCAACTGGTTGCCTGTATTAATTTCATAAACTTAAGCACGGCACGGGCAAGTAAACGAGCGAAGGAAATCGGAGTACGCAAAGTAGTGGGTGCCGGAAAAAATAGTTTAATGCGTCAGTTTTTAGGCGAATCTTTATTATTATCCTTATTTGGGATGCTCATTAGTATTCCTATTACCATTCTTCTACTCCCTTTGGTAAACGAACTTACGAACGCCAGTTTGGGACATGGGGACTTAATGAATTGGAGTATTGGCCTAATATTATTAGGATTAGGGGTATTTACAGGACTAATTTCCGGTATTTATCCAGCAATAATATTGTCATCTATAAAACCGATTAAAGCGCTAAAAAGCGCTACAATTTTACAATCTGGTAACGGAACTTTTCGCAAAGCACTGGTCGTATTTCAATTTGTAGTTTCCATAAGTTTAGTGGCTACGGTGATTATCGTAACACAGCAGTTTCGTTTTGCACAGAACAAGGATTTGGGCTTTCAAAAGGAAAACCTGTTAGCCTTAAGAATTGGCACAGATGAAGCTTCCAGCAAGTTCGAATCCCTAAAAACTTCTTTCTTGAATATCCCAGGAGTCCTAAATGTATCCAGCGGAAATTATGCCCCGTCCGAAGTAATTTTAAATGATAATGGACTGTATTTGCCGGGAGGAAATCGAGAAAATAATACGGTGGTTAAACGACAGGGAATAAGCGAGGGTTATTTTGAAACAATGAATATTCCCTTATTGAAAGGAAGGGATTTCACCGTAGCCGATACAACGGATCAAATTATTGTAAATGAAGCCACATTAAAGATTTTTGACATTAAGGAGGAGGACGCTCTAAGCGCTAGACTGGTGCAAAGCTTTGGAGATGAAACCTTTGAAATGCGCATTGTAGGCGTAGTAAAAGATTATCATTTTGCCTCCTTGAAAAATGAAATAGCACCGCTATTCTTATATAAGGAAAATGAACCGAACTGGCTATTTGTGAAAACCCAAACTAAAGATTACCAACAATTATTGTCAAGTCTAGAACAACAGTGGAAAGCTACGGTAAGAAACGTCCCTTTTGATTATAGATTTGTAGATAAAGAAGTTGAAAAACTCTACGATGAGGAAAAGCGTTTGGGGCAAATTTCAGTGGTCTTTACCATTCTAGCGATTCTTATAAGCTGTCTGGGTTTATTCGGTTTGGTGTCGTTTGTAGCGGAGCAGAAGAAAAAGGAAATAGGGATTAGAAAAGTACTAGGTGCCAGTATTCATTCTGTAGTGCAACTATTAACCAAAGACTTTATAAAGCTAGTTGGCATTGCTTTCTTAATAGCATCTCCATTGGCTTATTACGCGATGCAACATTGGTTGGAAGATTTCACATATCGTATAGAAATACAGTGGTGGGTGTTCCTTTTAGCAGGTGGTTTCGCTTTGGTGATTACCTTCTGTACGGTAGGTTTCCAATCACTTAAATCTGCCTTGGCCAACCCGGTAAAGAGCTTGCGAACAGAATAACAATTATTGGTTATACACATGCTGATAGTCTTGTTTTACCATTAAACGAACTTGTAACAGTTTCCTGCAAGAATAGTCTTTGTAAATATATTGTACATATAATGTCCAAATATTTGACAGTTAAAAAAATGAATTTTATGTAATTAAATGATATTCAACATGTTGAATGTTTGGCATGAAAATAGAATTTAATGATATGTTATCGTTTGATAACCAATCAAAAAACGAACAATCATGTTTAAGAACTATCTAAAAATTGCTTGGAGAAATCTAATCAAGAACAAAGCGTATTCCGCGATAAATGTCGGTGGTCTGGCTTTAGGAATGGCTGTAACACTTATTATAGGGTTGTGGGTGCAAGATGAGCTCACTTACAATAGTTATTTTCAGGATAAAGACAAAATAGCACAGGTTTTTCAGTCGCAGACCTTCAACGGCAATACGGGAACCGGACCTGCCATTCCAAGACCTTTAGAAAAAGCTTTACGTGAAGGATATGCAGATAACTTTAAGCATTTAATAATGGTCACTTGGACCAATGATCGCTATTTAAAATATAAAGAAACCAATCTTTCCCGAGCCGGAAATTATGCCCAGAGAGAATTTCCAGAATTATTTGATTTGCAAATTATCAAAGGTGAAAAGGATGGTTTGAGAGAGATAAACTCTATTATGCTTTCTGAATCAACGGCTAAAGCTTTGTTCGGTGAAGAAGAGCCAATAGGAAAAGTGCTTAAGGTAAGTAATCAATATGATTTGATGGTAAGTAGTGTTTATAAGGATATACCTGTAAATAATTCTTTTAATGATACAGACTATATTATTCCTTGGGAACAATATTTAGCTACTACGGAATGGGTGAGAAATGCAGAGGATAACTGGGGTAATAACTCGTTTCAAATGTTTGGTCAGTTAGCGGATAACGCCAATATGGAGAACGTAAGTATGGCTATTCGAAATGTGAAAAAAGACTTGAATGAGGATACTGCTGAGTTTAATCCTCAAATTTTTCTTTTTCCTATGAAAGATTGGCACTTACGTAGCAACTTTGAGAATGGGAAACAGACCGGAGGTAGAATAAAGTACGTATGGCTTTTCGGGATAATCGGTGCATTTGTATTGCTTTTGGCTTGTATCAATTTTATGAATTTGAGTACTGCACGTTCAGAGAAAAGAAGTAAAGAAGTAGGTATTCGAAAATCTATTGGATCACAACGTGGACAACTAATTTATCAGTTTTTAAGCGAATCGTTTTTGGTAGTTGTTTTTGCCTACTTTTTAGCGGTGGTAATCGTGTTGATATCTCTTAACGGGTTTAACGAATTAGCGCGTAAGGAAATTATATTTCCGTGGTCGAACCCAACTTTTTGGATAATTTCTATACTCTTCATTCTGTTCACAGCTTTATTGGCTGGGAGCTACCCAGCACTTTATTTATCATCATTTAGACCGGTAGATGTATTAAAAGGGACTTTTAAGGTAGGCAGGTATGCTGGTTTACCAAGAAAGATTTTGGTGGTTGTGCAATTTACCGTTTCCGTTGCCTTCATAATAGGTACGGTCATTGTAATGCAACAAATAAATCATGCGAAAAATAGACCAGTTGGTTATGACAAGGAAGGTATCATACAAGTACCTACTTTCAGTCAGGATTTTAATGGGAAGTATGATTTAATGCAAAGTGAATTTCTTAATTCCAATGCAGTTGTGGCTATGTCATCTTCAAGCAGTCCTACGACGCAAATTTGGTCTAATAGAGGTGGCTTTACGTGGGAAGGTAAGCCTGAAGGTTTTCAAGAGGATTTGGCCTGGACCGAAGTATCCCCGGAATATGCTAAATCTTTAGGACTAAAGATTGTAGAGGGAAGAGATTTTTCTCGTGATTTTGCTTCGGATTCCTTGGGCGTTCTAATTAATGAAACGGCCAAAAAATATTTAGGAATGGAAAACCCGGTAGGTAAGTTTTTAAAGGATGATGATATAGAAGACCCTAATCCTCCATTAAAAATAATTGGTGTGGTCCAAGATATGATTACACAGTCTCCTTATGAACCAGTAAAACAGGGAGTTTACGTATATGACCGTTATGATAATTCAAGCTACTATAACCTTAGATTGAATCCTACATCAAGTGCCTCGGAGAATATAGCTACGGTTGAGCGAGTATTCAAAGAGCATTTTCCTGATATACCTTTTGAATATGATTTTATAGATGATCAGTATGGCGAAAAGTTTGCATCGGAGGAACGTATTGGTCGTTTGTCTGGAATTTTTACTGCGCTGGCCATACTCATTAGTTGTCTTGGACTATTTGGACTTACTTCTTTTGTTGCCGAACAGCGCACCAAAGAGATAGGAGTTAGAAAAGTCCTTGGAGCATCGGTCTTCAATGTATGGAATATGCTTTCAAAAGACTTTTTAAAGCTAGTTATTATCTCTTGTTTCATTGCGGTTCCCGTGGCTTATTACATTATGAACGGTTGGCTACAGGAGTATCCATATCGGGTAATTTTGAAATGGTGGATATTCGCATTGGCCATGGTGGGTGCTATGGGGGTAACGGTATTAACGGTTAGCTTTCAAGCCATTAAGGCTGCCAAACAAAACCCCGTAAAAAGTCTAAGAACGGAATAAGACATAGATTATGATAAGTACAGGATTAAAGATAGCATTCAGAGGATTTTTAAGAAATCGGTTTTTCACATCTTTTAATTTATTAAGTCTCGTAGGCGGACTTTTTGTCGCTTTCGTGGCAATTGGGTACATCGGATTTGAAAATAGTTATGATGAATTTCATGAAAATTCCGAAAATATTTACCGTGTGGGTTGGACCTATCGCTCTCAGGATTATAGTATTTTAGGTTTTGAAAACGGAGCCGATGATAAACAACTTAATGTGGTAAACGGTTTAAAAAAAATTCCCGGTGTAGAAAATGTAGCACAGTTCATAACCTCGGACAATCTTGAATTTATAGAATGGGGAGATAAAAGGGTGCAGGAAAAAGGATTTTTAACAACTAACACGCCGCTGGAATTTGCTTCACTTTTTACGTGGTCACCACTAATGGGGAGTTTTACCGATTTCGGTAAGGATTTTAATAAAGTACTATTGACCAAATCTACCGCATTCAAAATATTTGGTGGTGCAATGAATAACTCGTCCGAAATTATAGGTCAGGTTATCAATATAGGGCAAGAAAATTACAAAGTGGCCGCGGTTATCGAGGACGTGCCTATGAATTCTCATTTCGACTTCACCTTGGCCTTAAGTAATCCAAGAATTGATTATTGGGGCAGTAGGGTATATATGGGCGTTGCCGACAACATTTCGTATGACGAGGTGCAACTAAGAATGAATCAGGCGATGGCTAAGATAAACCCATCCGTGGTTAAGGATCCTCTTTATAAAGAACATTTTTTACAACCCTTGGAGGATATTCATCTAAAGTCCAATATTTTGTATGAACTGAAAACGCCCGGAAATTATTCGTTCATATATCTAATCGGGGGCTTTGCGATCTTTATACTTATAATTACGCTGTTCAATTATGCCAATTTTACTTTGGCCATTAAATCCAAACAAGGGAAGTCAATAGGAATCAAAAAGGCCATGGGAGCAAAGAGCTTCGCCGTAGCGAGACAATTTATATTGGAAGGAGTGTTATTAGCGCTATTGGCCGTGCCTATTTTGGCTCTATTGCTTGCATTGATAGTGCCTTCGTTCAACTCCTTAATGGGTGTAAATTTAAGTGCTAGTCTCTGGCAGAACCCTCAAACGTTTTTTTTAATAGTTGGCCTGGCAATTGTTCTGGGAGTATTGGCGAGTATAGCCCCGGCCCTATTTCTCTCTACCAAGAATGCTTTAAGTTTATTCAATCAAAAATTAAAGGACAATCGCTTTGAGCATTTTTCCATTCGCAAGTATCTTATAGTAAGTCAGTTTGTAATATTGATTTCTATTACCTCGGTATCTTATTTTGTTATCCAGCAAATGGATTTTATTGAGAATAAGGATGTAGGCTATAAAAAAGAAGGGGTGCTATATGCGTATACGTCATCCGAAAAACAGAATATTTTTCAAGAACGTCTTAGACAAGTTCCTTGGATAGACCATGTGGGTAATGGTTCCTCTTTTGGAATAGGCACTTTCAACCAGACAACGTATAAACTAAAAGGAATAGAAGAAGTTTTTGACGACGCCAATCAACTCTATCTAGACTATGAAGCTTTAAAGGCATACGGAATAGAAACCAGTATAGGTAGTGTTGAAGCAACTGGTAGAAAGACAATTATTAATAGAACTGCAGCAGAAAAATTCGCTAATGTTAAAAATGTTTCCGTTGAAGAACTTATAGGCACCACCGTAATCACAGAACCTGAATATACCTCGGAGGAGGGACAGGTGGGATTCCCCTTTGTAATTGATGGAATATTTGAAGATGTAAATATTTTTTCTTTACGAGAGCAAGTAGAGCCTTACTTCATAACACTTTCTCCAAACGTTCGTATGGCTGGGGTGAGTATTATTTCTTTCGATTCTGAGAAAACGGATTTAGTCACTGATAAGATAGCTTCTGTTTATGAAAGTATTGGAGATGTATTGCCTCTAGAGATTGAATTTTTGAGTCAAAATATTTCAAGTCTCTATACACAGGACAAGCAAACGGTAAACCTTATTTTTTGGATGAATATCTTAGCGATAGTGCTTGCTGCAATGGGTATTATAGGTATTACGGTATTTTTGGTAATAGCCAGAACCAAAGAGATAGGGATACGAAAAGTGCTCGGTGCTTCTGAATTTCATATCATTAAATCATCGGTAAGAGAGTATGTGCTCTATATAACAATAGCTCTACTCATTAGTTGGCCCATTGCCTACTATGGAAGTAAGCAATGGCTTTCTAATTTTGCGTATAGGATAGAGATTCAGCATCTAGCATTCTTAATAGTTGGTCTGGCAGTATTCTTAGGAACATCTATTTTGGTAGGTACTGTAGCGCTTAATGCAGCGAAGAAGAATCCCGTAAAAAGTTTGAGAACAGAATAAAACGTATAGAATGCTGATAAAATATGCGTTAAGGAATATTAGAAAGAGACCTGTTCTTAACAGTATTAAAATTGTTGGACTCTCACTAGGATTGTGTGGTGTACTATTCATTGCACTTTTCATTAAGAGCGAATTAAGCTATGATTTAGCGCATACCCCTACGGAACGTACCTACAGGTTCACTACTACGAATCCTGGCATTCTAAAAGGTAATCACTTTGCAAGGTTCACTGATGCCAAAAGCGTTCCCCAACTTGTGGAACAGTTTCCGGAGATTGAGGATTATTTGAGATTAATGCCCTTAAGGGATAGACTCATTCTAAAGGATGAGCAGCACTACGCTATTGATCAGGCTTTTGCGGTGGACGATACTTTTTTTAGAATTTTTAATATTGATTTCAAAGAAGGTAACAAAGAAACTGCGCTAAAGGAAATCGGCGGGGCCGTCATATCCCGATCACTGGCCCAAAAAGTATTCGGTGATGAAAATCCAATGGGAAAAATTATCTCCTTGCCACCAGGTCATTACAATTCCATTAAGACAACTTTTACCGTAACGGGTGTTATGGAAGATTTTGTAAAGGAAAGTCACCTTCATCCCGATTTGTTGGTGATGCCCGGCGAAGATGCCATGAACGGTTGGACCTATGTTTATTTGTTATTGAAGGATAAAGCGAGTGCTGTTGGACTTGATGGTAAGCTATCTACCAAATTAAACGAAATCTATGGTATAGCGGAAACTGAGACGGAAAAATATCAGGCGCATATTACCAATATCAAGGAAATTCATCTAAAATCTAATTTATTACGCGAAATAGAACCTAACGGTAATATGACCAATATTTGGTTGTTAAGTATTGCCGCTTTGATCCTACTCTTTATATCCCTAAGTAATTTTACCAGTCTAAATATAGGTATGGCTGGTTATCTTACTAAATTTCTAGCATTGCAAAAAATATTGGGGTCTTCCAAAAGAGTAATGTCGCGTTACTTTCTATTGGAAAGTGCGCTCATTATTTTTCTTTCGCTCCTAATTGTTTCTGTGATTTCCTTTCGGTTAAATAGTATGGTATTAGAGCGTTACCAAATTGACCTTTTTCAAGGCAACGGATTGTTTGTTCTGGGAGTTGTAGTGGTTTTTTCGCTCTTAGGTATTATCGCAGGAATGCAACCTGCTTTCAAGCAACGTTTTCAAAATGCTTCCTTAGGCAACCGTATCAAAGCAGATGGCGCCCTAGGCACGCATAAAGTACTTTTAATCGCTCAATTTGGCCTAGCCATGTTTTTACTGGTCGGGGTAATCGTTATTTCTCGCCAAACGAACTACGCTCTGGACAATTCCATGGCGGCCAAAGAGGATAATGTGGTATGTATTCCGTACGTGCATTCTGAAGTGCAAAAAGATTTTGGTCTCTTTAAAAATCAACTTTTAAAGCAAAGTGCAGTGGCATCCGTTTCTGCAATGATGGCACCTCCGGGAGGGGAAACAAATGATATGTTCTCTTTTGAGATGCAAAACGTCCCCAATAAGGAAGCGGAATACATAGGCGTATTTTCATGCGATAATTCTTTTGCCGATGTATTCGGACTTTCATTTCTAGGTGGTAAGAATTTCAACCAAAATAGTGTTGATCAAGACGGTAACGGGGAGTACTTGATTAATAAGACCGCCCTAAACTATTTGGGCTATCAAGATGCGAATGCCATAATCGGGGAGGATTTCGCTTTGGTATCGCCTGTGGAGGGTGTAACCATTCCAAAAGGAAAAATTATAGGAGTTGTTGAAGATTTTCACCTTTCCAGACTTCAGACCAAGGTAGAGCCTTTAGTATTATTCAAAAGGGAGAACAGTTGGCTAGAGAATATAGTGATATCCTATGAACCAACCGCTCGTGCAGAGGCCGTAGCATCGATTAAAACTACGTGGAACGAGTTGTTTCCAAAATATCCCTTGACCTATTATCAGGTAAGTAGTCTCTACAAAGAGGTGTACAAGACAGAACGGCTACAGGAAAATCTGATTTTAATATTTGCGTTAACAGCTGTTTTTATTTGTGCTATGGGCGTGTTGGGACTCTCGTTAATGGTAGCACAAAGAAGGGTTAAGGAAATTGGGATAAGAAAGGTGAACGGTGCCACGATTTCTGAAATACTGGTGATGCTAAATACCGATTTTCTAAAATGGTTGCTCCTTGCCTTTGTGTTGGCTACGCCGATTGCTTATTTCGCGGCAAGCAAATGGCTAGAGGCATTCGCATATAAAATAGATATAGAGATAGGAATGTTCTTGCTTGCAGGAGGAACAGTTATGGCTATAACCATATTTACTGTTAGTTGGCATAGTTATAAAGCGGCGAGAGTTAATCCTGTGACAAGTTTACGAACCGAGTAAGTCATCAACCTGTGCTGAGCGATGTCGAAGCATCAAAAAACGACCAACCATGTTAAAAAACTATCTAAAAATTGCCTGGAGAAATCTTCTTAGAAATCGAGGGTTTTCGGCATTGAATATTGCAGGACTCTCTACAGGTCTTGCTGCTACCGCATTAATTGTATTATGGATAGATTATGAGTTAAGTTTTGATAAATTTCACGAACGTGGTGACCGTATTTATCAAGTCTATAACAAATACCCCGTTGATGGTGAGATATGGACCTGGAATTCCACGCCAAAAATTATGGGACCTACCATTAAAAAAGACTTTCCTGAGGTAGAGCGCGTTTCCAGATATAATTATGATGATACTTATTTGTTTTCGGTCGGAGATAAGCGTTTAAAGGCAACAGGTACAATTGTAGATAAGGACTTTTTATATATGTTTAGTTTCCCATTGGTAAATGGAACCAATGAGACGGTATTTGAAGATGTAAATGCTGTTGTGGTAACGGAAACTTTTGCCAAAGAACTTTTTGGGGATAAAGACCCAATGGGCCAGGTCGTTAAAATTGATAATGACAATGTATTTAAGGTTACAGGGGTATTGAAAGACTTGCCCGAAAACAGTGAATTCCATTTTAAGTTTTTGATTCCTTGGTCCTATTTGAAACAGATTGGCCATGATGACAAGCACTGGGGCAATAACTCTATCGCTACCTATATTATGCTTAAGGAAAATGCGAACTTTGCCTCTTTTTCTCAGAAAATTAGTAACCTGCGAAAAATTCATGACAAGGATGCCGCAGATATGGTAACCTACCCATATCCTTTCTTTAGGAACTATCTCTACGGCGAATTCGAGAATGGAGAAGAAAAGGGCGGCAGGATAGGAGTCATCAGGGTATTTAGTATAATCGCTATCATCATTCTTCTGATTGCCTGTATAAATTTTATGAATCTAAGTACGGCACGAAGCGAAAAACGTGCTAAGGAAGTAGGCATACGCAAGGTCATAGGTGCCCAAAGAGGAGGGCTTATAAGTCAGTTCATTGGTGAGTCAGTATTACTTTCCACGGTAAGTGCACTATTGGCATTTGTGCTTTTATTACTAGTGTTGCCTAAATTTAACGAGTTGCTGCATATTGAGGCGCGTATAGATTATACCGACCCTTTATTCTGGGGCTCGGCTCTTGCCATTATTCTCTTTACGGGTCTCTTGGCGGGTAGTTATCCTGCTTTATATTTATCCGCCTTTAAACCCATTTCGGTTTTAAAAGGAACTTTTCAAAAGTTGAATTCTAAATTTAGTGCTAGAAAAGTATTGGTCGTAGTACAATTTGCTGCAGCCATTGTCTTTATTACCGCTACGCTGATTGTTAAGCAACAATTGAAGAAAGTTCAGAATAGACAAATGGGATATAGCAAGGATAATCTTATCTATACCTATATGGAGGGTGATGTAAAGCAAAAATATCAGGGGATTAAGAATGAATTACTTGCTTCAGGTGCCGTTACCTCGGTTACACGGACCGTTTCGCCGGTTACCGAAAACTGGAGCAATTCTTGGGATATGGAGTGGCAGGGCAAGGATTTTGAGGATAAAACATTAATTCTACGGTTTACGGCCGGTGAGGCTATTGCGAAGACCTTAGGATTGGAAGTGCTTGCGGGGAGAGATTTGAACCATACCCTTTACCCATCCGATAGCACGGCGATGTTAATTAATGAGACCGCTGCCATACATATGGGTTTTGAGGACCCCATAGGTCACATAGTGAAGGATATGGGAATGGATTGGCGCATCATAGGCGTGGTTAAGGATTTTGTGTTTACCTCTCCATTTCAAGACATAGAACCTGTAATTATTCATGGTAACGGAGAATGGACCAACTTTATCCATTTAAAACTAAACCCACGGCATAATACTAGCCAAAACCTAGGGAAAATAGAAAACATATTTAAAAAGTTTAATCCGGAATATCCTTTTAATTATGAGTTTGTAGATCAGCAATATGCATACAAGTTCGCGGATGAGAAAAGGACCCAAACCCTAGCAAATCTATCTGCACTGTTGACCATATTTATATCATGTTTAGGTTTGTTCGGTCTGGCTAGCTATATGGCTGAGAACCGAATTAAGGAAATAGGTGTTCGTAAGGTATTGGGAGCATCGGTTCAGAGCATAACAACGCTTCTTTCGATAGACTTTCTAAAGCTGGTATTGATTTCTATTGTATTGGGCGTACCTGTTTCTTGGTATCTAATGAGTAAATGGCTACAGGAATTTGCCTATAGGATACACATTTCTTGGTGGACTTTTGCCCTGGCGGGAGTTTTAGCCTTGGCCATAGCTTTCGTAACAGTAAGTTATCAAGCAGTAAAGGCGGCCGTTGTAAATCCCGTAGACTCTTTGAGAGACGAATAGTGTAACCTTCAATAAACATCAATCAAAAAATCGAATAAAACATGTTCAAGAACTATTTGAAAATTACCTGGAGAAATTTAGTAAAGGATAAGACCTTTACCCTTATCAACGTACTTGGGCTTTCCGTGGCTTTTGGAGTCGCTATTCTCTTATCGATGGCAGCGTTTTTTGATTTAGGATACAATAACTTCCACGAGAACGGTGACGATATCTATCAGGTTTATACCGTTGTACAAGCGCCAAAAGGACCAGAAGCAACAACAAGTCAGCCAGCACCTTTAGCGAGTGCTTTAAAAGAAGAGGTTCCTGGAGTGGCGAATATCACTCGTTTTCTTGAACAGGAGGCCTTGACACTTTACAAGGAAAAGGAGATTAATTTTGATGCTGCGTGGTTAGACAGTGCATTTTTTGATATGTTCACATTTCCAGTGCTAAAGGGGAATAAAGATAATCCGCTTCAAGAAAAGAATTCGGTCGTAGTTACTGAAAATACGGCCAATGCCCTATTTGGAGCGGAAGAAGCCGTTGGAAAAACCATTGCTATTTTAATTGATGGTGTTGAGGAACCCTTCACGGTATCAGCGGTAATCGGTAATCACGAAAATCAGAATACATTGGAATTTGATATTGCCATACCCTTTGAAAATCACGAAGGCTATGCTGATAGCATGGAAACTTGGAACGCTCAATACCACGCTGTTTATATGCAACTACAGCCTGAAATCTCCGTACAGCAGTTTGAGGGTAATACGCTTCCTCTTACCCAACTACATTACAGTAGCAATTCTGAACGACTAAAGCGCGATGGTGCTGTACCTAACGAGGCAGGTCAGTTTTTTCAAATTAGATTACTTCCTTTAAAGGATATTAGATTTACAAGTTTTGGAAAAGGGTTTGCAGAGGTAAGCCGCGCTGTTCCCTTTTTAATACTTGGCGTGGCATTTCTAATATTGTTCATTGCTAGCGTAAACTTTATCAATATGAGCGTTGCCAAAAGTGCACAACGTCTCCGAGAAATTGGGATGCGAAAAACGTTAGGGGCCCAAAAGATGCAGTTGTTCTTTCAATTTTGGAGTGAAAGTCTCCTTGTGTTTTTAGTATCCGTGGCCATAGGTGCCGCACTTAGTTTTTTATTGATAGATGAATTCAGGACCATCTTTAGGACGGCTATTTCATTTGAAATGCTGATGTCACCTACGATTATTATCGGTTTCTTTCTGGTAGTTTTTGTTATTACACTAGTAGTAGGGGGGTATCCGGCTTTATTGTTAAGTCGTTTGGGTACCATTCAATCTTTGAAAGGAAAATTGGAAACTTCTGGTAGCAACCGGGTTCGTAATGTACTTATGGTCGTACAGTTCGGTATTGCTATTTTACTCATTAGCGGAACTTTGGTATTGTGGAGCCAAGTAGACTATATGCGGAATAAGGATTTAGGATTTGATAAGGAACAGGTGCTTTCCTTTCCCATAGATGGCAAAAAGAATCCTTATGATGCCGTTCAATTGTTGAGAGAAGAACTCGCCGGCAACCCTAATGTTCTTGGGGTTTCTGCTTCTGACAATAATTTGGGGAGAGGAAAAGATGGTAGTCAATCTACCAGTGTATGGGGCTTTGATTATAAGGGAAAAGGAGTGCGTACCCATGCGTTGACCGTGGATTATGATTATTTTGAAACTTTAAGGCTAGAGTTGATTGCAGGACGTTCTTTTGATAAGAATTATCCCGGGGATACCCAAGCCGTTATCATCAATGAGCGTATGGCAAAAGAAATTGGGGAAACAGACCCTTTAACCGCCTCGTTGCCCATGAGTGACAGTCTTAGGTCTCCCATAATCGGGGTCGTAAAGGATTATAATTTTCAGGATATCTCAAAAGCTATAGCACCCTTGACATTTTTTCTGGATAGGGAATCCGGTCTGTCCTACGCTTTTGTTAAGGTAGCCCCGGTGAACATGGCCAAAACCTTTGATGCTGTAGAGGCGGCTTGGAAGAAAATTGAGCCGAACGCAGCATTTCTAGGTTCATTTTTGGACGAGAATATTGACAATACTTTCGTTAGGGAAAAAAAGATTGCGACCATGATTACCAGTGGCTCAATTCTGGCAATTACTCTAAGTTGTATTGGTCTATTTGCCATGTCCTTGCTCATCGTGGCACAACGAACTAAGGAGATTGGTGTGCGAAAGGTATTAGGGGCTAGCGTTTCCTCTATAACCGTATTGCTAACTAAAGACTTTTTACAATTAGTTTTAATTTCATTCGTGATTGCAACACCCATTGCTTGGTGGTTTTTGCGAGAATGGTTGGAAAATTATGAGAACAAAATAGAATTGAATGTCTGGTTTTTTGCAATAGCAGGAATATTGGCAATGGCCATAGCTTTTTTTACCGTAGGAAGTAGAACAATTACTGCTGCTATGCAAAACCCGGTGCGAAGTTTAAGAGACGAATAAGAAACAGTTAAAATAAAATCATGCTACTACAATTAAACAATATTTTTAAGTGGGTCAATTCAGGAGGCCAACGTATTTTTTTGTTAAAAGACATTAATCTAGAGGTTAAAGAAGGAGAGTTTATTTCGGTTATGGGGCCTTCGGGTTCCGGCAAATCTACCTTGCTAAACGTGATAGGTATGCTAGATGGTTTTGATGAGGGAGAATATCATTTTTTGGAGGAGTCCGTACATACCTTAAAAGAAAAACATAGAGCGAACCTGTACAAAGAATATATTGGTTTTGTATTTCAATCCTACCATTTGCTAGACGAATTAACGGTACAGGAAAATTTAGAAATGCCCTTATTGTACAAAAAGTATAAAGGCGCAGAACGAAAGGCTATGGTGGCAGATATGTTAGACCGTTTTAATATTGTTGGTAAAAAAGACCTGTTTCCGGCCCAGTTGAGTGGAGGACAACAGCAATTGGTCGGTGTGGCAAGAGCTTTAATTGCCAATCCTAAATTGATTCTGGCGGATGAACCAACAGGTAACCTGAATTCCCAGCAAAGTGAGGAAATCATGTCATTATTTAAAAAGTTGAACGAGGAAGATGGGGTTACGATTATACAAGTGACCCACTCCGAAAAGAATGCCGCCTATGGAACTCGTATTATTAATTTATTGGACGGAAGAAAGGTTTAGGTGCAGATGCGGTGATTTGTCCTAAATTTCTAAAAATTAGGATAAATCATCATATTTTTTAATTTTCTTACCATCAACCATCAACCATCAACCATCAACCATCAACCATCAACCATCAACCATCAACCATCAACCATCAACCATCAACCCTTATCCTGAGCCTAGTCGGGAATCGACCATCAACATAGCCTATTGTAACATACTACATTTCAATCCTACAGCTTCTTATTCTCGCCGTTAACGACTATCTTTGTTGTTTAGAATGAGTATATATAATGAAGTTAGATAAAAAGGATATTTTAAAGGCATTAGAGCAAATTACCGTTCCTGGTGAAGGTCAGAATATGGTAGAGAGTGGCGCCATAAAGAACATACAGATTTTTGGTGATGAGGTGGAGATTGATATAACCATTGCTAATCCAAGTTTACAGGCCAGAAAAAAGACTGAAGTAGAGATACTCAAAATAATCCACAAAGAGGTCTATGAAAAGGCGAAGATTAAAATAAATATTAAGGTAGACGCTCCGGCGAAACCAAAGACCAATGAGATAAAGGGAAAACCCTTGCCGGGTATTCAAAATATTATTGCCGTAGCCTCTGGTAAAGGAGGTGTAGGGAAATCTACGGTTACCGCCAATTTAGCCGTAACACTGGCAAAAATGGGTTTTAAGGTTGGTTTATTGGATGCGGATATCTATGGCCCTTCCATGCCCATTATGTTTGATGTTGCCCAGGAAAAGCCCCTTGCGGTAACTATAAACGGCAAATCGAAGATGAAACCAGTAGAAAGTTATGGCGTAGAATTACTTTCTATAGGATTTTTCACACAGCGAGACCAGGCAGTGATATGGAGGGGCCCCATGGCGTCCAAAGCATTAAATCAAATGATTTTTGATGCGCATTGGGGAGAGATAGATTTTATGTTGTTGGACTTACCACCAGGTACCGGAGATGTTCATTTGAGTATTATGCAAGCAATGCCGGTAACAGGTGCGGTGGTCGTAAGTACACCACAAGAAGTAGCACTGGCAGATGCACGTAAGGGTGTAGCCATGTTTCAACAGGATTCCATTAATGTACCTGTCTTAGGGATAGTAGAGAATATGGCCTATTTTACTCCTGCAGAACTTCCTGATAATAAATATTATATATTTGGTAAGGAAGGCGCCAAACATCTGTCAGAAGATTTAAAGGTCCCTTTTTTGGGCGAGATTCCTTTGGTACAGAGTATCCGGGAAGCTGGTGACGTAGGTCGCCCAGCAGCTTTACAGACAGCAACAGCTATTGAAAGTGCCTTTGAGGAGATTACCAAGAACGTAGTTCAGGAAGTAGTAAAAAGAAATAAGGATATACCGCCGACTGAGGCGATTAAAATAACAACAATGGCGGGTTGTGCCGCTGTTAAAAAGAAGTAGCTATGGCAACAATGACCGCAGATGAACTAAGAAGTAATGTGGAAAGAGCGTTGGAAGAAATCCGCCCTTTCTTACAGAGCGATGGTGGTGATATTTCTTTAATTTCCATTGATAACGACAATTCTGTAAAAGTGAAATTAGAAGGTGCCTGTGTTGGTTGCTCGGTAAATCAAATGACGCTAAAGAGCGGCGTAGAAATGACCATCAAGAAATATGCGCCCCAAATAGAAGAAGTAATTAATGTAAGCTAGTTTACTGATATAAATCATATATAGTTGACTTACCTATCCGTTAATTTTACGAGCCATTAATTACTTTACCAATGATTAAAACAGACATACTGATAATTGGAGCGGGCCCCACGGGTCTTTTTGCCGTTTTTGAAGCAGGTTTATTACAATTAAAATGTCATCTTATCGATGCCTTGCCACAAGCGGGCGGTCAATGTTCTGAAATATATCCTAAAAAACCTATCTACGATATTCCTGGTTTTCCAGAGGTGCTGGCAGGAGATTTGGTAGATAATCTTATGGAACAAATAAAACCTTTTCAACCAGGTTTTACTTTAGGAGAACGTGCACAAACGATTGAAAAGTTAGCGGACGGAACATTTATCGTTACCACCAACAAGGGTACAAAGCATCATGCGCCAATAGTGGCCATTGCCGGGGGACTCGGTAGTTTTGAACCTAGGAAGCCACTTTTAGAAAATTTGACAAAGTACGAGGATAACGGTATCGCTTACATCATTAAGGATCCGGAAGTCTATAGGGATAAAAAAGTGGTCATTGCCGGTGGTGGAGATTCTGCCCTGGATTGGAGCATCTTCTTGGCCGATGTGGCCAAAAAAGTAACATTGGTTCACCGTCGCAGTGAATTCAGGGGCGCTTTGGATTCCGTCGAAAAAGTACAGCATCTTAAGAATGAGGGTAAAATAGACCTGATTACACCTGCAGAGATTGTTGGCTTATACGGAGAAAGTAAACTGCAATCCGTCAGTATTAAAAAAAGTGATTCAGAAGACCTAATTACTCTAGAAGTAGATAATTTTATTCCCTTGTTTGGACTGTCACCAAAATTAGGACCAATAGGGGACTGGGGTCTAGAGATTGAAAAAAATGCCATAAAGGTGGATAATACTTTGGACTACCAAACCAATATTCCCGGTGTTTATGCCATAGGGGACGTAAATACATATCCAGGCAAATTAAAATTGATACTTTGTGGTTTTCATGAAGCAACGTTAATGTGCCAGAGTGCCTATCAACGAATTTATCCAGATAAAAAGTACGTAATGAAATATACTACGGTCGGAGGTGTCACTGGATTCGATGGTAGTAAAAAAGAAGCTCCAAAAGCGGTAGTAAAGTCTATCGACTAGTTGAACAGTGAACTAGTTAAACAGTGAATAATAAAAATATGACTGTACAACGTTTTGAGGATTTAAAAGTTTGGCAAAAGGCACAAGATTTGGCTGTAACGGTTTATAGTAATTTTTCTAATCATAAAGATTTTGGATTCAGAGACCAAATTACGCGAGCATCAATATCAATTTCTAATAATATTGCTGAAGGATTCGAACGAAAAACTAATCCGGATTTTAAAAGATTTTTATATTTTTCATTAGCTTCAAACAGCGAAGTTAGGTCTATGTTATATTTGTCAGAACGATTGCGTTATCTAACTAAAGAAGACGCTGAAATATTGATTAATGAAACCAATGAGATTTCAAAAATGTTATATACTTTTATCAAATCAATGAAATAATTTTATAAACTCAATCTCTAGTTCGTCAACAAACCATTTCATTAACAAACCATTTCACTGAACAAACTATTTCCTACCCCTTTTTATGGACATCAAAATAAAAATAATAGATAGAGAGGGTGTTCTTCACGAAATTGATGCCCCGACCGATATGAACATGAACCTTATGGAAGTAGTGCGTTCGTATGAACTTGCCCCAGAAGGTACTATAGGCATATGTGGTGGTATGGCCATGTGTGCTTCCTGTCAGTGCTACATAGAATCTAATCATGAGCTTCCAGAGAAGTCCGACGATGAAGAGGCCATGCTTGCCGAGGCTTTTAATGTAGAGGAAAATTCCCGATTAGGTTGTCAACTTCACATAACTGAAGATATGGCTGGGCTAGAGGTAGTGTTGGCTCCAGAGGAATCTTAGACCTCAACACTATATTTCCTTTGTTAAAACTCATTTGCATTACCTACTTTTATGGCGATGACAGTCAATAAAGAAAGTACTTTACTACCATTACTAAAGACACATTTCGGATACGACAATTTTAAACCGAATCAGTTGGCGGTTATTCAAGATGTCATGGCCAAAAAAGATGTCTTGGCCATTATGCCCACAGGTGGCGGCAAATCTTTATGCTATCAGTTGACCGCATTGGCACTAGAAGGCACGGCAATAGTGATAAGTCCGTTAATTGCCTTAATGAAAGATCAGGTAGATGTGCTCAAAGCCAATGGTATTTCAGCCGCTTATTATAATAGTTCACAAACCGAGGAAACGCAGCAAGCCATATTTAAACAACTGAAGGAAGGGCAATTAAAACTATTCTATATAGCACCGGAAAGTTTAGGATTTGTACATAACGTTTTGGAAACCATACCTATAAGCATCTTTGCTATAGATGAAGCGCATTGCATCTCCTCTTGGGGGCATGATTTTAGACCTGCCTATACGCAACTGGGCAGCTTAAAGAAGCGATTTTCGAACGTTCCCATCATTGCCCTAACGGCAACGGCGGACAAGACCACACAAGAAGATATAGTGGATCAACTTAATGTTCCGGAAGCAGAACAACACTTGGCCTCATTCAATAGGCCTAACATATTTTTAGAGGTAAAACCCGCTCAAGACCGGATACGTCATATTCTCGAATTTTTGCAGGAGCGGCCCAATGAAAGTGGTATTATTTATTGCCTGAGCAGAAAAAGTACGGAGACTATCGCGGCTAAACTGGTTGCTTCAGGTTTCAAAGCGCAGGCCTATCATGCTGGCATGTCCGCTGAGGAACGTAATGAAGCCCAAGAGGATTTTATAACGGATAAAACACCTATTGTAGTCGCTACCATTGCTTTTGGAATGGGTATTGACAAAAGTAATGTACGTTGGGTGATACACTACAACCTTCCCAAAAATATCGAGGGATATTATCAGGAGATTGGCCGCGGAGGGCGAGACGGACTTCCCGCTCATGCCTTATTATTCTATAGTTTTGGTGATGTTGCGCAACTGCGTCGGTTTATCTTCACTAGTGAAAATGCAACTGTGGAATATGCAAAACTAGAACGAATGCAACAATTTGCAGAAGCCCTAAGTTGTCGTAGAATAGCGTTGCTCAATTATTTTGGTGAACAGGTTACAGAGGGCTGTGGCAATTGTGATATCTGTAAGCAGCCGCCTGCATATTTTGATGCTACGGTATTGGCGCAGAAAATTTGTTCTGCGGTTGCCCGTTTAAGGGAACGAGAGCCCATGGGCGTCGTTATTGATGTGCTAAGAGGAGCTCAAAATGCCCAAGTTCTTGAGAAAGGTTATCAAAACATTAAGACCTACGGGGCCGTTAAGGATATTTCTTGGCAAGACTTGCAGCAATATGTCATACAACTATTAAATAAGGGGGTATTACATATCAATTTTAAAGAAGGAGCTAGATTAGGACTTACTCCGTTAGCTAAAGAAGTGCTTTACAATAAGAAAGAAGTACAATTGGCGACATTGCAAAAAGTAGCTGATAGGCCAAAACGAGAATTAAAGGCGCGTAGTGCCAAAACAGGGCTTTTTGAAAAACTTAGGGTCTTACGTCATGAGATTGCCACAGCGGAAGGAGTTCCTGCCTACGTGATTTTTGGCGATGCCAGTTTAAAGGATATGGAGCTTAAATTACCTAAGAACGAAACGGAGTTTCTGCAAGTTTCTGGGGTAGGGCAGGCTAAGCTGGAAAAATATGCTGCCATTTTTTTAAAAGAAATCGCAGCACATGCGCCGAGTAAGAAATCAAAAATGGCAACGCATCTCAAGTCTTTGCAGCGATTTAAAGAAGGCTTGTCCATCGCTGAAATTGCCGAAGAGAGAGCTATTTCTGAAAATACGGTCTATGGACATCTGGTAAAAGCAAACATGGAAGGCAAAGCAATTGATTTGCATCAATTTCTGACCGGAGCCGAATTGGATGGTATAGCGGATGCCAGAGAAGATTTAGAAGGCGTAGAAAGTCTCAAAGCCTTTTTTGAATATTTTGAAGAAAAAATACCCTATTGGAAATTAAAGATAGGATTGTATTTGTTGGATGAATAAGGGTCGCGCACAAAATTATTTTTAACTTCTTACTTGAACTTTAATTACATTGAATATTAGAATGAAAATGTAAAACTTCTAATAAGATTTTACAACGAACAACGAACAACGAACAACCAACTTTATATCCTCGCCTGATACGTGAACAGATTATAATACCTACCCTCAGTAGCTATTAATTCGTCATGGGTTCCCTGCTCCGCTATTTTTCCATTCTCTATAACCAAAATTTGGTTTGCCTTTCGAATGGTGCTTAAACGGTGCGCGATTACAAAAGTGGTTCTTCCTTCGGTTAGTGCGGCTAAACTTTTTTGTATCAACGCTTCACTCTCTGTGTCTAGATTGGAAGTCGCTTCATCAAGAATTAGAATTTTAGGATTTGCCAATACTGCACGGGCTATGGCGATACGCTGGCGTTGGCCACCGGAAAGTTTTACACCGCGTTCGCCGATCAGGGTTTCTAAACCATCATCGAACCGGTCCGTAAACTCATCTACGTATGCTGCTTTTACTGCTGCTTGTAACTCTTCTTCAGAGGCATTGGGTCTGGGGAAAAGGATATTATCTTTTATGGTACCCTCAAATAAGAAATCATCTTGCAATACAACACCTAAAAACTGGCGAAAACTGGTCAAATCAACCTTTGCCAAATCAATCCCGTCTACTGTAATCTTGCCTGAATCCGGGTTCAAAAAAGTAGCTGCCAAACCAGCAATAGTGGATTTACCTGACCCCGAACTGCCTACCAAAGCTATGACATCCCCTGACTTTACCTTAAAACTAATATTGTGCAGCACATCCTTATCTTCTTCATAAGCAAATGAAACATCTTCAAAAGACATATCACCATGAATATTTGAAAGCTGAACGGTACGTTCTTTTTCGTTTGCCTCGGATACTTCGTTCATCAGTTCTTCTGTCCGGTCAAGACCGGCCAATGCTTCCGTTAACTGACTTCCAATATTACTCATCTGTACGATTGGGGCAATCATCAGCGCCAATAAAAAGGTAAATTCAAAATATTGCCCCGTCGTTAATTCTCCTTCCATCATTTTATAGCCACCATATCCCATCATTATTCCTGTTGTGGCCAAGCCTAAAAGAAACGTGGATGAACTTGTCATTACAGCAGTAGCGGTTAAACTCTTTTTTACGTTCCGGTATAATTTGTCCACACCTTTTTCGAATACCTTTGCTTCTTGCGCTTCCGCATTAAACCCTTTGATCACCCGTATCCCGCCAAGAGTTTCGGTTAATCGTCCTTTGACTTCCGCATTTATTTTACCTCGGTCACGAAAAACGGGACGGATAATTTTAAAAGCTTTTAAAGCGATTATGGCAAATAATACAAGAGGAATAAAAGTAAGCAATGTCATACCCGGACTTATTCTCAATAAAAGTATTAGTGATACGATTGCCGTAATGGTTCCGCCCACTAACTGCACTAATCCAGTTCCAATTAGGTTTCTAACACCTTCAACATCGCTCATAATCCTGGAGACCAAAGCCCCTGATTTTGTATTGTCAAAAAATCGAATGGGTAATGAGAGCACCTGTTTCTGTACCTGTGCCCTCAGTTCGGAAATCATGTATTGTGCTTGTATGCTAAGTACCTTGGTCAAAAGAAAAGACATAAGGCCTTGTACGAAAAAAGAAAATATAACTATGGCTACTAGTATTTTGAGGAGGTCATAATCTTTATTGGGTACAATGTCGTCCAAAAAATAGCGAAGTGATACTGGCGCTACGAAACTCGCCGCTTTACTAATTACAATTAATACCAGTCCAAGGAAAACTAACTTTCGTCTGGGCCAAATAATGGTTTTGAACGCGGTAAGAATACTAACTTTTTTTTCGGGCATTAATTCAGTTTTAGTGGGAGTCCGTTCGATGTTTTATGAGATAATGAAAACAGCGTATAAAGGTAGGTATTATTGAAAAAGAATTTGAATTTATAAAGGTGTAATAGTCATAAGAGGGGTATTTGAAAAAATAAATGTAAGTGGGTTCGTTAGTTTAGATGGGTGGCTTACGACCAAACGGAATATGTAACCAACTAGAACAACCATAGACATGAAAAAAACAACAAAAGTACTTGCCCTACTGTTTTCGTTTAGCCTTACCGCGCTTATGGCGCAAGAGGGTCACCACGCACCGGCAAAAAAAGAACATTCCCTAAAAATCTTTCGGCTCAGGAAACAAGCGTTGCTAAGTTGTATAATGAGGTTATTGCTTCGGTGGTTACTATTTACACCACCTCAAACCCTTTTATGCAAACCGGCCCGGTACAGAACAAGGGACTTGGCTCCGGAGTCCTAATTTCGTCTGATTGTCATATACTTACCGCAGCCCATGTGGTAGATTGGTCTTCTTCCATAAGTATTAAGACACAAGATGGGAAATTGCGCAAAGCAACCCTACTTTTCAGTGAAAAATCTGCAGATATTGCACTTTTGAAGCTAGATGTGCCGGACAGTTCTCTTTCCCATGCCACTTTTGGCGATTCCGATACCATGGCCGTAGGCCAGAACGTGTATGCCATTGGTAGTCCTTACGGTATGGAAAATTCATTTTCATCGGGTATCGTATCGGCGTTTCGGAACTTCAATACGCTTTATGACGGAACTGTAAATATTGAATTTATTCAAACGGATGCAGCCATAAATTCTGGGAATAGTGGTGGACCCCTTTTCAATTCTAACGGAGAAGTAGTGGGAATCGCATCTAGTATTTTGACCGTTTCGGGTGGTTTTCAAGGTATAGGCATGGCCGTAACAAGTAATACGGTTAAATCCTTGTTGTCCTTTGAAGATAGACCTTGGATTGGTATTGAAGGGGTTTTTTTAAAGTCGGACGAGCTGGCCAAGTTGTTTAATCTGAATCTTACTGGGGGGCTTCTAGTACAGAAAGTTGCCAAGTCCAGCCCAGCTAGTGCTGCTGATATTCACGGTGGCTATATATATGCTAATATTGGCGGTAAGGAAATACTCTTTGGGGGTTCTCAGGGGGATTTTAATTGGCAAATTAGGATTGATTCCCGGATTGTTCATGATTTTAGGAGTGTCTTTTTCTGCGCTTTTTGGACTGGTGTTTATGGCGGTTCCTCTAGTGGTTTCTATATCAATTTATAAGGAAGAATTTTACCTAGAGCGTTACTTCTTGAGAACCCGGAAATGTTGTTATTACTGCTGATCCCCTTCTTCGGGATAGCCACGCTTATTGCTTTTTTTAAAATTAAATTTTTTGGGAAAGATGTTTTTGAACTTTCCTTGATCAAGAACGACAAAACCTATTACAGGAAAACGTTTTCATCTTCTGGAACCCATTCTTTTGGCTCTAGCTCCTCAAGCCGCAGTTCTAGTGGTTTCTCTGGAGGCGGTGGTAGTTCTGGCGGAGGTGGTGCTAGTGGAAGTTGGTAATTTCAGACCAATTACCGTATCTTCATTTGCTTAAAAATTAATCCATATGAAATCTATTGTGCTCATCTTTTTATCCGTTCTACTGTTCATGTCCTGTACCTCTGAAACGAAACCTTTGACGGAAAGTGAAAGATGGGAAAAACAAGCCCAGACCATTGAAATTATTAGGGACGATTATGGAGTTCCGCACATTTATGGCAAAACGGATGCCGATGCCGTTTTTGGATTGCTATATGCGCAATGTGAGGATGATTTTAATCGTGTAGAGCAAAATTACATCTGGGCTACAGGTCGCTTGGCGGAGGTAGAAGGCGAGGAAGCGTTGTACAGTGATTTACGGGCAAAACTTTTCATGACGGAGGACGAGGCAAAAGCCAATTATGAAAAGAGCCCGGATTGGTTAAAGAAATTATGTGATGCGTTTGCGGACGGGGTTAATTATTACCTGCACACCCACCCAGAAGTGAAACCTAAATTACTAACAAGATTTGAGCCTTGGATGCCCATGTATTTTAGTGAAGGGAGCATTGGTGGCGATATTGAGCGCATAAGAACTAGCGAAATAAAGGCCTTTTATGAGGGGAACATGGAAATACCAGAGTCGGAAATTATGGCCATTGAAAAGGAAGAGGAAATGGCCGAACCACAAGGTTCTAACGGTATAGCCATTTCTGGAGATTTAACCCAATCCGGCAACGCAATGCTCTTGATTAATCCGCATACTTCCTTCTATTTTAGAGGGGAAGTCCACGTGGTTTCAGAGGAAGGATTAAATGCTTATGGCGCGGTAACTTGGGGTCAATTTTTTGTGTACCAAGGCTTTAACGAGAAAACGGGATGGATGCACACATCTACCTATACCGATGTGATGGACGAGTTCAAGGAGAACATTACAAGCTTAGAGGGGAAAATCCTCTATCAATATGGCGAAGAATTACGACCTGTTGAAGTTTCAGAAATCACTTTAAAATATAAGAGGAGTGGAGGTTTAAAAGAAAGGAAATTTCCTGCCTATCGCACGCACCATGGACCCATTACCCATATGGAAGATGGTAAATGGACCGCTTCTGCGATGATGTGGGAGCCCGTAAAGGCCTTAGAACAGTCTTTTGTGCGTACTAAAAAAGAGGGCTACAAAGGGTTCCGTGAAATGATGGACATACGCACCAATTCCAGTAACAATACGGTCTATGCCGACGCTGAGGGGAACATTGCCTATTTCCATGGTAATTTTATTCCTAAGCGCGATGTGAGTTTTGACTATTCACGGCCTGTGGAGGGTTGGGACCCCAAAACGGATTGGCAAGGTTTACATACGGTAGAGGAGAATATTCTGGTGCTCAACCCTGAAAATGGATGGATACAAAATTGTAATTCTACTCCCTATACTTCGGCATTGGAGTTTAGTCCTAAAAAGGAAGACTATCCCTATTATATGTCACGTGACCAAGAAAATTTCAGGGGTATTCATGCCATAAGTCTTTTAAAGGATACAGAGGGATACACCTTGGATTCGTTAATTGAACTTGCACACGACCCATATTTGCCCGCCTTTAAAGCGCTAATACCCGGGCTTATAAAAGCTTATTACATGCATGATGATAGAAACCCCAAACTACAGGAGGCGATAGCGGAATTGGCCGATTGGGATTTTAAAACCTCAAAGGAATCTGTCGCAATGACCCTGGCGCACTTTTATGGTACTCAGTATTATAAAGAAGGAAGTTATCCTGAAGGGTTAATCCCTATGGAAAGAGTGCAATATTGGGGAAGTTTATCTCCTAACGGCGAAAAGCTTAAAATATTCGAGACGGTGATAGACCGCTTAATTACGGATTTTGGAACTTGGAAACTTCCTTGGGGAGAAGTAAATAGATACCAACGTCTAAATGGCGATATAAAACAGCAGTTTGATGATGATAAACCTAGCCTTGCCGTTGGTTTTGCTTCTGGTAGATGGGGAGCTCTAGCCGCTTATGGTGCTCGTTACGAGACAGAGGGAGCAAAGAAAATCTACGGTACCCGAGGCAATAGTTTTGTTGCTGCGATCGAGTTCGGGGATAAGGTTAAAGCCAAAACGATCTTGGCAGGAGGGCAAAGTGGAAATCCTAATTCGCCACATTTTGATGATCAGACCCAGAAATATATTAATGTAGACTGGAAGGATGCGTTATATTACAGGGGTGATGTATTAAAAAGGGCAAAAGAAACATATAGGCCAGGGAAGAGATAATAGTCTTATTCTTTCGTGACGATTAAAGTGGCCTTAGAGCCCGAAGATAGCAACCATTTATTGGAATAGATGAGTTGTCCCGTATCATCGTAAACATCTACTTGCGCAGTGTTGGGCGCAGAAGAACCATGGTTCAAAGCTTCGAAATCTAGTTTGTTAAATCCTTTTTGTAAGTCTACATTAACACCTTTAAAAGCTCCGGTAAGCAACATGTTCGGTTCTACGACCATATCGTTTACCCAAATTTTAACTCGGTCTCCATCAACATATTCGTGATCTCTACAAACAACACCTATAAATTTGCCATTACTCTTAACGTCACCTAAATATTGATCGGCAAAGTATTCTCCAGAGCCTCCAAGTCGTTCTCCAGGCCCTATACGCGGGTCTATTTTAAGACCGGTTCCTGCTTGCACCAGTTCCTCATCCGGAATCATTTTAACCGGTTTAGGTTTTTTATAATCCAGTTCCGGTTGTTCTTTTATAACCGATGGAATATTTAGTACCGGACCGGTTTTGGTGGTGCCCTTCGGGTCTGCCTTTTTTATCGCTTCAATTTTCAAGGGTTTCTGGGTAGGAATATCCGATTGCGCATGAACTACGGTATAAGCACAAAAGCATAAAGCAAAAAAGAGTATATTTTTAATCATCGATTACCTGTAAAAATCAAATAAAGATAACAAATACCCTGCCATAGGGACTTAAGGGCTTGTTAAATTGTTAAATGATCGACAACAGTGTCCATAATCAGTTGATGTCCTGCCGAATTCGGGTGTATAGGGTCTTGGTCATAACACTTCTCTTGATGTTTTAGTAATGGTGTATGAATGTCTATGGCACCTAAGCTATTTGAATGTTGGATACCTTTTATGATTTCACAGAATTTTAGCAATACTTCGCTCTCGTATTTTGGATATGGATTGGTATAACCATAATCCGTTTGCCCTGAATTAGGGGAGATGGGTGCTGCTTTCAATGCAAGTGGTGGTGGCGTTAAAAGAATGGCTTTGGTTCCCTTTAATTTTATCTTTTCCAAGAAGGAGTAGATGCCTATGGTATAACCATCGAATAATTTGGGTGAAGGAGCTCCGTAAATACCGCAATTAATGCCGTAGCAGAATAAGATGATATCTACATGGGTACTATTAAGTAGCCCGTCCAGTCTTTCAAACAAATAGGGTCTTGGTCCGGGGTGGTTTTTTTCGGTAAGTCCGGTAATGGTTTCGCTGCTTTTTCCCCAATTCAGGAACCTAATGTTTAAGCTTTTGTGGTTCGTATCCACGTAATTTTGAAGTAGTTGAACATATCCATCTTGTGTAGCTGTAATACTATCACCTAAACAGGCGATAGTATAGTTTTTTTTAAGAAGTATTTTCTTTGATTCTGTACAGTTGAGAAGTAAAGTACCCAACGCGCCCAAAGAACTTACAGTTACGAATTGTCGTCTGTTCATGTCCAAGTATGCCGTAGGAAATTAATAAAATTACGATTCATAATATTGGAAATATCATCGGAATCATATCCTTTTTTGGTCAGTAATGCGGGAATGTTTTGTAAATCTGCAATCGTATCTAAATCCATTGGAGCTTGTTCTTTTCCGAATCCGCCATCTAAATCGGTACCAATACCAACGTGCAAAGAGTTTCCCGCTAGTTGACAAATATGATCAATGTTCTGCACCATATGTTCTAGTGTTACACCCATTTTTTCTGGGGTAGATTTTCCACGTTGCCAGTTGGGAACCATCATCCAAGCATCCAAAACAGTTCCAATGACCGCTTTTCTATCAATTAATTCCAATAGTTGTTCGTCCGAAAATTGACGGTTGTGATTCACGAATTTTCTACAATTATTATGGCTTGCCCAGATTGGGCCTTCGTAGACTTTCATAGTTTCCCAAAAACTCTGGTCGCACAAATGTGTAGCATCGAGAATTAAATTAAGTTTTTCAATTCCTTTTAGAAGTTCCTTACCCTTAACGCCAATTCCACCTATGGAATCCGTACCAAAGGCATAGGTTCCCGGTCCGTAATGTGCAGGGCCTATCGCACGTAGACCTCGTTCATATGATTTTTCCAAATAATCTAGATTGATAATGGAATCTGCTCCCTCTAGACTTAGGATATATCCAATTGGGGTGGTTTTTTTGTTCTTCTGCCAATTTTCTAAATGAGCGTTCAGTTCTCTTTTATTGGTAATTTGCCTCAGCCATCCGTCATCTTCCATGGATTTGTACCATGATAGTTGCCCCTGTGTTTGGGCCCACGCCTGTTGTGGAGAATTCCAACCAGGTAAGGTGTTTTTTGGTTTTACGTAACGGGCAATCTGGGTGGCAACGCAAAGTCCAATATCACCTTTTCGCATGGCATCAAAAGACACGGTATTTTTTGCGCGATCAGGTTTGTCCGTCATGCCCTCTTCACTTTCTCTTATTTCCGCTACGGACCATCGAAGGTCACGGTTCCATTCCATTGCATTCATGGATAGGTCTAGGTGGGCATCGAAAATGAACATACTTATATTGAAATTTTTTGATTCCTTGCGGCCACTTTCCATTCTTCGGAAACCTTACCATCTCTTACGACCAATAGCGACTCGTACTTTGCAACTGTAGGACAAATATGTTTAGGTATGGCATAGTGGGGTTCTCCGACCTCTAACACTTTTAGGTCGTCATATTCCATAACGAGATGTTCTTCCGATTGGCTAATTTGTTTGCCATGGTCCAAGGTTAAAAATTGCATTCTAGGGAAAGCCATTTCAGGAGCTATGGATTTGTGACCTAAATCAAAACAAAGAATACCTGCTTTTGGTTTGCTTATAATCCTTGTGAACAGAACCGCAGCTGGAAGGAATTCCATTTCGGGAAACAGGTCTCCGTAGCCGCAATCCCAAAGCAGGGTAGTGCCAGGACTTGCCACTACATTATCTCTTTTACAATGAAAAGGAAAGGAGGGTGATCCGCCGGCAATTACCGTTGGTTTAGGCAATCCTGCAGAAATAAGCTGTGTTTTGAGGGCCAACACTTTTTCAAAAGCAGCATCACAATCTATCTTGCGAGCTACTGGGTCAGGATTTCTTATATGTCCGTCATACACATGCAATCCTTGAATGGATAGGGAGGAATGCTTAGAAATGCTCTTGTATAGATCAAAAGCTTCTGAAGAAGGTACGATTCCCGTTCGGTTCATACCGGTGTTCAAATCGATATATAAGGCTATGGTTACGTTGTTTTTCTCCGCAACGGCTGCCATTGTATTACTGGTGGCCCTATTATCGATTAGAGTAGCGAATTTTAGCTTTGGAAATTTTTTTATCAGCGAAACAAAGCGGTTTAAATTAATACCAACAGGTTGCATGGCCAATACGATATCAGGCGCATTACAGCTGGCCAATAGTTCCGCTTCAGCAATGGTAGCGCATTTAAACTTTTCAATGCCTTGCGCCATTTGGAGCTTAATAATTTCGGCACACTTATGGGTCTTTATATGCGGTCTAAGGTTCTCGGTGCCTCCCGCCATGTTGATCATGGTCTGAATATTCTGTTGTATCCTTTCCGGGTAGACTAGCAAAGCGGGCGAGATGATATGTTCAGGACTATTTAGTTGGTACCACTGCGCTTGATTCATCTGTCTTATTTGTGAAGTTCAAACATGGCTTCGATTTCAACGGCAACCTGATCAGGTAGCATCATACCGACGGCACTTCTTACCCCTACACCATTTTCAGGTCCAAAAACATCCGACATCAATTCACTAAACCCATTTATTACTAGAGGTTGTTTACTAAAGTCTGGTGTACAATTGACCATGCCAAGGGTCTTGACCAACCTTTTAATCCTATCGACATCGCCAAAATGGGTAGTGATCGTAGCGAGCATGGTTAGCGCAACATGATGTGCGGCTTGCTTACCCTCTTCCAAAGTGAGGTTATCACCAACACGCCCCGTATAGAGCGTACCATCGTTAAGCATAGGTCCCTGACCAGAAATATATAGAAAATTATCTACGACTAGAACAGGTTTATATAGTCCGGCTGGTGGAGGGGCAGGAGGTAAGACCAATCCAAGTTCTTTAAGTTTTTCTGAAGGTTTTTGAGCCATAGTGATTGTTTTATATAAATAAGTTCAAAATTAGTACGCCTACCAATCCCATAATCCCAACGGTAGTTTCCATAACCGTCCATGTCTTTAAGGTGTCTTTTACCGATAGGTTAAAATATTCTTTGTACAGCCAAAAACCACTATCATTTACATGGGAGAGCATTAAACTTCCAGAACCAATAGCTAGGACCATAAGTTCAGGGCTTACATCGGTACCACTTATCAAGGGAAGTACAATCCCGGCAGCAGTTAGGCCTGCAACTGTTGCAGAACCAACACAAACCCGAATTACGGTGGCTATTAGCCAGGCTAAAATTAGAGGTGATACGGAAGAACCTTTTAGCATTTCACCAATATATTCGCTTACACCACTATCGATCAAAACCTGTTTTAAGGCACCTGCTCCGGCAATGATCAAGAGCACCATGGTAATTCCAGTTATAGCACTTGCTACAGAGTCCATAACCTCTTTCATCTTTTTTCCCCTTGCCAGGCCTAAGGTGTAAATGGCGACCAAAACCGATATGAGCATAGCTATAACGGGATTCCCTAGGAATATGATTATTTTTGAGATTCCATTATCTACTGGGAGCATTAATTCCGCTAAGGCCGCGATTGCGATTAAAACAACGGGAAGTAAGGCCGTAAAAATGCTAACACCAGTACTTGGCATTTCCTCATCTTTAAGTATAATCGGGTTTAAAAACTCCTTGAGCGGTGTGGCTTCAATATTCCTTATAGTCCTGGATAATAGCGGCCCCGCAACAATAATTGCAGGAATGGCAACGATAATTCCATACAACAAGGTCTTTCCGATATCTGCATTAAATGTAGCTGCAATGGCCGTGGGTGCAGGGTGCGGAGGCAAGTAACCATGGGTAACGGAAAGGGAGGCTAACATGGGTAAGCCTACGTATAACAAGGGCAAGCCGGTTGTTGCTGCAATGGTAAAGACCAATGGAATTAAAATAACGAAACCCACGGAGTAGAACATTGGTATGCCTACAATAAAACCGGTCAGAACAACAGCCCATTGTATGTTTTTTTTTCCGAATTTTTCCACAAGCTTTGTCGTGATTTTTTGCGCGGCACCGCTATCGGCAACTAATTTGCCTAGCATGGCGCCCAAGCCCAAAATAATGACCAAAAACCCTAGAATACTACCTATGCCTTTTTGTATGGAGGCAACAACGGAAACGGGCTCCATACCTTCGGCGATGCCTACGAATAAAGAAACTATAATAAAGGTTATAAAGGGATTCAATTTAAAACGGGTAATCAAAATAAAAAGAAGCACTATCCCGAATATTACAATAAGTAGAGGCATAAAAAGATTTTCACTGGTTGATGGTTAGTGCTTCCAATATACCACAAAAAAATTGCGCATCTCTATTCTTTTAAAAAATAGGATGCGCAAAAAACTGTAGTTTGGAAAACTTAATCCGTTACTTCTGGAGATAGAAATTTATATACCAATCCGGCAATAACCGCTCCAATAATTGGTGCAAGCCAAAAGAGCCACAATTGTCCAATAGCCCAATCACCGGCAAACAATGCCTGACTAGTAATTCTGGCAGGGCTAACAGAGGTGTTCGTTACGGGAATACTTATCAAGTGTATCAGTGTTAAACAGAGACCAATGGCCAGACCGGCAAAACCTCCAGGTGCCTTTGTATAGGTAGACCCGAGTATGACGAATAGAAAAATGAAGGTCAGTACAATTTCTATTATCAAGGCCGAGGTCATTCAGTAGCCACCGGGAGAATGTTCCCCATAACCGTTGGCTGCAAAGCCTCGTATTTCAAACCCAGCTTTACCAGTAGCGATCATTACAAAATCGCTGCTCCTGTAATACCGCCCATAAACTGGGATAAAATATAAGGGACTACATCTTTACCTTCAAAGCGCCCACCGACTCATAGCCCAATAGATACTGCTGGATTAAGGTGGCAACCAGAGATATGTCCTATGGCGTAAGCCATGGTGATAACGGTGAGACCAAATGCTAGGGAAACTCCCACAAAACCGATTCCCAATTCTGGAAAACCTGCGGCCAATACCGCACTTCCACACCCGCCTAATACAAGCCAGAGGGTACCAATAAATTCTGCTACTAATTTTTTCATTTCTTAAAGTTTAGGTTAGTAATACTTCATCTAAATAGAGATGAAAACCATGTTTAGGTTTTAGAAACGTCAATGTTATATAAGTCACATAATCAGAGACTTTATTATTATACTTCTTATTATACTATGAAATTAGAGGTCTGGCCAATCTTTTTTGGCGGTATCTGTAAATAGGTGTTGTTACGCTTTCTCCTGATAATCTAATAGCTTCTGAGGTCCTTCTAGTAGCACTCGAACTACTTTTAAGGTTCCGTCCACAGAGGTTTCTATATGCCATTTGATAAGTGAAATCTGGCCATTTTCAATCTCTATTCCAGTTATGCTTCTTGGGTGTACACAACTACCGTCGTTAAAAAAAGGAATGTCCCCCGGCTCTGGAAAGCGCGGTCTATGGGTATGTCCTACGATGGTAATTAGTAGGTTGTTCTTTAGAATCCAACGTTTGATCCTACGCTCCAATTTAATAAGTTCTGTGTAATTTTTAGCCGGACTAGTGGGGTCTGCAATGCCCCAAACTTGTAATGGTTTCCAGAGTACGCGGACAAGAAAGCGTCCCCAGCGCCAAAATCTATAGTTCCACCAATCGGCTTGGTGACCATGAGCTAAAAAAAGCTCTTGTCCGGTTGTCCTATGCTTTAGGACTATGGCTTCGTTATAGGTGATTCCTTCAAAAAGTTCTTTGTCGGTATCATCTATAGGTTCAAAATAACTGGACAGGTGTTTGTCCACATAGGTTTTGTCTTTATAAACCATATCATGATTGCCCCATATCATGTGCAACCGTTTATCCAAGTGGTATTTTCTTAAAAGTTTGAAGACGTTTTTATGTGCTTCGAAAATTGATTCAAAATAAACGTTTTCCCAGAGTTCGTCACCATCGCCTAATTCACAGTATTGAAAACCCTCGTTATAGTAGTGGTTTAAGGCATGAAAATAGATGTTTCTATTATTGGCAAAATCATCTGCAAAACTGTTGTCGCCGCGATGACAATCACTAAAAAGGATGAACTTAGAGCTATCGTCGAACATGATACGTTTAGCGGTAGTGTAGGCTCTTGAAAGTCTAAGTGCTGACGACATTTGGCGATTTTTTTATAGTTATCAGAAAAAGAAAAGATATCTGACTATGAAACTTTTAACATAAAACTACGTTTAGTTTTGTAATTTTATTTGTGTTTAGAAGACAAATATAGGTATGATGAAGGGTAAGGATAAAATAATGCCGATGAAACCGCTAATTAGTTTTGATAAGCTACTTAGGCATTATGATGAAATGCAGGAAAGTGAAGATAGAATTTTAGCCACACGTGCCAAGGAAATTCTAAGAGCTCAAGAACCTTATCCCGAACTAAGGGACGGTTTTCAGGACATTGCCTTATTGGAAGAGCATAAGGATGTGATTGGTCTTATACTTCAGGATAGCTTTTCACTTGTTCTAAGCACAAATGAGATAAAAGCGGCCTCTTTACCCTATTATGATATATTCTTTAATTCATCTAAGCGGTTTCAGAAAATAATCAATGAGGCCGGTCCTGGTTTTGAGCCAAAAATTAGAAATCAGGAGGAGGGTATTGATTATATTATGGGTTGTATTGTAATCCTCAATTTTCATTACGGCTTTCACTTAGATTTCAGTAGACCTTTTTTCTATGATATTCCTGATGCCACTGGCGTAATGCATCATTATCGGATTCTGTACAATGCAGATTTCCTGGAGTTGATTCCCACGAAGAAAGCAAAAAAGATAGAACAAGAAGACGTTGATGAACTTTTAGAAAACCCTAACGATGTAAAACTATGGATGGAGAAAATACCGCCAGAAAGTTTTATATCTAAAGGATTCGTTATTTCCAATATGTTCGATGTTACAGCCGAGCATTCAATTTCTGAGATAAAATCAGAACTTATTGCCAGTGATAAACGCGGTAGCGATAATTTTATGAACGATTTGCAGGAGACGTTCCGATCGTTCTTTAAATTACCTAATATTAAGGTCGGTTTTGTAACCTATAACTCCAAGGACGATCAATTTGAACCTGTCTACGGGAAGGGCGTCTCAAGCTTTATTCTAAATGGTCAGGATGCCAAAGTTTGTAATGAAGCTTTATGCCAACAATCGTATAGTAAACTAATTCAGGATAATACGTATTTTGCTGTGGCAGATGTATCCAAGTACCATGAAAAATATAATGGTATAGATCCGTACGGGGGCTTGGAAAAGCAAGGAATAAAAAGCGCAATTTTTGCGCCCATTGCATTTAATGGGGAATTACTGGGTGTTTTAGAAGTGGTTTCTACCAAGCGAAATGTTCTTAATGGAGTCAATGCCAAAAAGCTAGATGATGTAATGCCATATATCGTCTCTGCGGTGGTGAGGTCTAAAGTTGAGGAGGAGAACCTGATTGATGCCATCATACAGAACGAATGTACCTCCGTGCACTCTTCTGTCTATTGGAGATTTCAAGAAGAAGCAAAATATTTTATAAAAGATCAGTTAGAAGGTAGGCAGCCCTCATTTAAGGAAATCGTATTTAAGGAGGTATATCCCTTGTACGGGCAAATTGATATAAAAGATTCTTCAAAGGCCAGAAACGTTGCCATTCAGCGAGATTTAATGATTCAACTCTCTCAAATAAACGAAGTTTTGGAAAATGTACTCAAGAAGTATAAACTACCGATTTACGAGGAGCTAATGTTTCGTGTAGACAACCATTTGGAGAGTATTAAGGAGATGTTATATACTAATAGCGAACAGGCTATTTTTGATTTTGTGAAGGAAGAAATCGTTCCGGTATTTAGTCATCTTAAGAAATCTGACAAGGATATCTCAAAGCATATTCTTGCTTATGAGGCCAATATTGATATGGGTACGGAATCCTATTATGACCATAGAAAAAATTACGATGAGAGTGTAATGCTCATCAATAAAAAATTAGCCTCGGTTATAGATAAAAAACAGGAAGTCGCCCAAGAGATGTTTCCTCATTATTTTGAACGTTATAAAACGGACGGTGTTGAGCATAACATGTACATTGGTGCCTCTATTTCCGGTAAGCAAGATTTTAATCCGCTGTATTTGAATAATTTAAGGCTATGGCAGCTGCAGGTCATGTGCGAAATGGAAAATACCCATTATGCGTTAAAACCGGAGTTGTCCGTACCATTGGATGCCACTTCTTTAATACTTGTCTATAATACCTCCCTTTCTATACGCTTTCGTATGGATGAAAAGCAGTTTGATGTGGATGGGACTTACAATGCGCGGTATGAGGTCATTAAAAAACGAATTGATAAATCGTTTATAAAGGGAACTAATGATCGTCTGACGGAAACGGGCAAAATGGCCATAGTATACTCACAGAAGAAAGATGAATTAGAATACCTGCGCTATATCAAGTTCCTTAAATCTAA
Organism: Maribacter sp. 4U21; assembly: GCF_002742365.1. Taxonomy (NCBI): domain Bacteria; kingdom Pseudomonadati; phylum Bacteroidota; class Flavobacteriia; order Flavobacteriales; family Flavobacteriaceae; genus Maribacter; species Maribacter sp. 4U21. The sequence continues at coordinate 23,453 of NZ_MDGN01000009.1, read as the reverse complement.
AGGGTATTTTACGGATAACGTTGAAATCGTAGAATTAGAAGGATTACAGGGTGTATCCGGATTAAAGGCCATTAGGGCAGAAATTCTCTACAAATCCAATGAAACTCCTGATAAGACTTATACCTACCAGGATTTAATGGATACCTTGAAAGAGTAATCCTTAGGGTAATAAATTTGATACTCTATCCGGACCAAAAAATTTAAAGGCAACGGCAAAAGCAATAACCGATATAATCATACCTATCATGAATATGGTATAGGTCCATCGTAGAATTTTATATTTTCTGTTCAAGACCAGTCCCAAGAAATATAAATCCTTTGTTAATGAGGAGTATATGTATTCCTTGTCCTTTACGAGTTCATTAATGGCCCATTCATACTCGTCTAACTTCATTTTGTGAAAGTTGCCAAAGAACAGGAGGTTTACTTTCTTATCCTTTACATCTTGTTTGGAGAACTGTCCGCTGGTTACGTTTGGTCTAGTCGCTAGAACGGCTAAAACCATCGAAACTACACTAAAAACGATAAAAATTACCGTTGGATAAATTAGATAGGTATTAGACGGATTGTCCAGTTTGGGAATAAGGTTAGATAGTGCTAAGGAAATAATTATCGCATTAACGGATAATAGAATATTTGCCTTCGTATCGGCAATATCACTTAGGGTAATATGGTTCTTTAAAGTTACCCTGAACAAGGTTTGAATACCACGGTCCGGATTTTCGCTTTTGTATTTTGCCTTGAGCGCCTCTTTTTTTGCAATTTCCTTTTCGGATTTTTTATCCTTTATAAGACGTCTTAGATTTTTATCTTTTCCCGCTTGCCAATTTTCTTTTGCATAATCGGTATAAAAGCGATGTTCTGTTCGGAACATTTTAATATTTGCGTCCAACCATTCTTTATGATTATAATCTGCGATGCCCAAAAGTCTTAGTTCTTCTCGAAGTAAGTCTGACGTTTCTAGATAACTTTTTTGGGCAAAGTGAGAAGCATCGGCATCCCTGAGAATCTTTTCATGAAGGGTCTTTGGTTCCGCATACCTTACGGTAGCCATAATACATTTTCCGATTTCTGCTATCAATTTAGGGTCGTAATTTTCTTTCGTTAAAAAAGCTTTCGCAATTTCACAACTTCGTTCTTCGTGCTTTTCACTTCCCTTTGTGTAACCGGTATCATGCAACCAAGCAGCTATTTCAATAGCCTCTTTTTCCGTGTCCGATAGAGAACACGAGTTCAATAATTCTTTAGTACTTTTAACAACGCGTTGGGTATGCCTTAGATTGTGATAAAGATAATTGGGATTTAGTTCGTTCGTCAATAAATTTACAACGAAACCTTCAGTTTTCTTTAGGATACCTGACATACATATGTAATTAGAAGTTTCCAAATTACGAAAATTTGGACATAAGGTCATCTATATGAAAAAATTTTACGTTTATCTTTTACTCGTCTTTTTTTTTACGGGTTGTGCAACATACAAGTCTAAATATGTAGACCAGAAGGATGCACAGGATATCAGTGATAATAAGAAGGTTTCACATACTTTTTATCTCATTGGCGACGCTGGGTTATCGCCTATTGGGGGAATGAATCCTGCCCTGAAAATTTTTAAGGAAAGACTGGACGCAGCAAACGAGAACAGTACGGCAATATTTTTGGGAGACAATATCTATCCTGCAGGTCTGCCTGATCCCAAAGATTCTACAATTGCCTACAGGGAAGCCAAAAGCCATTTAGATGCGCAATTAAAGACATTAGAGAATTATAGGGGTAAACCCATCTTTATTCCCGGAAACCATGATTGGTATACTGAAGGATTAATAGGTTTGGAGCGAGAGGAAAAGTATATTCAGAAAGCGTTGGGTGATAAGGATGCCTTTTTGCCGCAAAACGGGTGCCCCATTGAGACCGTTGAGATCAGTGATAAAGTGGCCCTTATTGTTCTGGATACAGAATGGTATTTGACCAACTGGGACAAAAGACCGGATATTAATGACAAGTGTGAAATAAAAAGTCGGGCAAAATTCTTTTTGGAACTAGAGGATGCCATTAAAGACCATAGGGATAAGACAACCATTATAGCAATGCACCATCCTATGTCTAGCTATGGGCCACATGGAGGCCAATTTTCCTTTAAAAAACAATTTTATCCCAAAAAATTACCGGTTCCCGTTCCTATTTTGGGAACGTTTATTAATGTCTTAAGAAGAACTTCCGGTGCCTCCATTGCCGATTTACAGAACAAAAGATATCGAGATTTAATTAATAGGGTTACCACCTTAGCGCAATACTCCGATAAGGTTATTTTCACTGCAGGACATGAACACACCCTACAATATATCGTTGAGAAGAACACACCGCAAATAGTCAGTGGTTCCGGAGCTAAAAAAGGGGCAACTAAATTATTGAACGGTAGCAAATTCTCAACAGGCCATATGGGTTATGCAACCTTGGAAGTTTATGGGAACGGTTCTTCTCGCGTACGGTTTTACGGAGTAGATGAGAATGACCAAGAAGAGTTTTTATACACCTCCGCCGTTTTACCACCAGATAATCCAGAACTGGAATTAAATTATCCCAACTCGTTTCCGACGGAGGTAAAATCGTCGGTCTATAAAGAGGAAGAAATAGATAAGAGCAATTTCTTTAAATCCATTTGGGGAGAACGATATCGAAAATATTACGGGACTAAGGTCAGTGCACCAACGGTTTTATTGGATACCTTATATGGAGGACTCGTTCCAGTTAAAAAAGGAGGTGGACACCAGTCTAAATCTTTGCGGTTACGCGATAAAGACGGAAAGGAATATGTAATGCGCGCACTAAGAAAAAGTGCAGAGCTATACCTGCAATCCATGGTTTTCCAGGACAATTATTTGCTTGATGATTTAAAGGAAACCTATACCCAAGAACTGCTCGAGGATTTTTATACAGGATCCCACCCTTATGCTCCTTTTACCATAGGAAAACTGTCCGATGCCGTGGGAATTTACCATACCAATCCCGTGTTGTACTACATCCCGAAACAGAATGCTTTAGGGAGTTTTAACACCAGTTTTGGTGATGAGTTGTACATGATAGAAGAACATGCGGGTGACGGACATGGAGATTTAAAAAGTTTTGGTTTCTCTAATGAGCTTAAAAGTACAGATTCCATGTTAGAAGATTTAAGGGATGACGAGAAATACGGAGTAGACCGGGAAGCATATATCCGAGCGCGACTTTTTGATATGGTCATTGGTGACTGGGACAGACACGTAGATCAATGGCGATGGGCGGAATTCAAGGAGAAAAATAGAATTATCTATAGACCTGTTCCCAGAGATCGGGATCAGGCATTTTCTAAAATGGGCGATGGTGCTTTCATGAATGTCGCTACAAGGATTATACCTGGCCTACGTCTCATGGAGGGTTTTAACGAAGAAATCAGGAGTGTAAAAGGGTTTAATTCTTCTCCAAAGACCTATGTGCTAGACTTGGCCCTTTTATCAGGGACAACCAAAGAGCAATGGAGAACACAGGCGAAATATCTAAAGGATAATTTAACGGATAGTGCTATTGATGAGGCCTTTTTGGCCTTTCCCGATGAAGTAAGGGACGAAACCATTACCATGATAAAACGTACCCTTAAGGCAAGATTATCAAAAATCACAGAGACTTCAGATGCTTATTTTAATATTTTGAACAAGTATAGTGTGGTCACCGGAACGGATAAGGATGATTGGTTCGAAATTAATCGATTAGACCAAAATAAAACCGAGATAAAAGCTTTTAGGAATATTGATGGTGAAAAGAAAAAGAAGTTTTTCGAGAAAATATATCATACGGATAATACCAAAGAGATTTGGGTCTATGGCCTGGATGATGATGATATTTTTGAAGTAAATAATACAGCTGGCCGTGGTGGAATCAAAGTACGGCTTATCGGTGGACAGAACAATGATATTTATAAGGTAAATAATGGTAAGGGTATTGCCCTATACGACTATAAAAGCAAGCCAAACACCCTTAAAAAGGTTAAAGGAGCTAAAGTTAAGTTGACCGATGATTACAATGTAAATACCTACAGACCATTGAACATTCGTAGTAGCACCAATCAACTGTTGCCCACTATTGGTTTTAACCCTGATGATGGTATTAGAATTGGATTTTTAAACACTTATACTTATAATGGGTTTAGACAAAACCCTTTTACACAACAGCACACGATAGGGGCTTCGTATTATTTTGCTACAAACGGTTTTGACCTTGGGTACACAGGCGAATTTGCTGAATTGTTCGAGAATTGGAACTTGGAAATAAAAACTAGATTTACAAGCCCGAATTTCGCAGTTAATTTTTTCGGATTTGGAAATAACACGGAAAACCTGAATGACGATTTTGATTTCAATAGGGTGAGGATACAAAATTTTGAATTTACACCTTCTTTGGTGTGGCGGGGCCAGTTGGGGGCTAAATTTAAAGCGGGACTTTCGTATGAATCTATAGAAGTAGAAGAAACGGAAGACCGTTTTGTGAATACTTTTTACCAACAGAATGGAGAAGAAACCCAGAACGATTTTGTCGGTGTGCATGGAGAATATACCTATGAAAATAGGGATAACGCAGGTTTCCCAACTATGGGGATGGCTACTTCACTACAATTTGGATTCAAGGATAATGTTAGTTTAGAAGGGGAGAACTATGGTTACGTGATTCCTAGTATATCTTTTGATTATAAATTGACACCTAATGGAAGATTGGTGTTGGCTACCAAATGGAAAGGGCATTTTAATATTGGCAACGGCTATCAATTCTATCAAGGGGCGAGTATCGGGGGCATAGATGGTCTAAGGGGATTTAGAAACCAACGTTTTACGGGTAAAACGGCTTATTATCAAAATACCGATATTCGTTTTAGTCTTCGAAAAATGCGAACAAGGATTTTACCAGCTTCTCTTGGATTATTTGCTGGTTACGATTACGGACGGGTTTGGTTTCCTAATATGGGTTCTAACCGCTGGCACACTTCGTACGGTGGCGGTTTCTTCCTAAATGGGTCAGATATTTTAAACATAAATCTCGCGGTTTTCAATAGCGTAGACGGGGCAAGATTTACCTTTGGACTAGGTTTCGCTTTCTAACATTGACCTATTTTTCCGGTAACGTATAACGGTACAGATTTCCACCGTTACCATGCGAAACTTCATCGGATAAAAGCAAGGTTTGTTCGTTCAAGAAACAAACGGACTCTAATTGGTTCCTGGTCTCTAAATCTATTTCCTTTACAGTTCCCGTAGCGAAATCGTCTAAACGAAAATCGGTGAACAGGAATAGTTTTCCGTAACTCAGGGCAACTATCTTTTTTCCGTCAGGTGATATGTCAATAGAAGTTATTTGACACGTTTTCCAGTCTTCGCATACCTTTATAGTACCTACTAACTTTGCCTCATATTTACCTTTTGAGTCAGGAACCGTGTAGATAAGGGCTTTTCCATTAAAGGGGTCCGTCCTGTTTTTAGTAACAATGAATAAATTGCCATTTCTATGAAAAATAGCTTCAGCATCATATAATCGCTCTGATTTTTTAGGAGGGAATTTCTTTTGTTCTGGATAATAAAATTTAATTTTTTCGGCGTCAATCTTATCTCCAGGTTCTTCTTCCGGGTTCGGGACCTTGTAAATGACCAAGTCTTTTCTGTCGTTATTATTATTTCCTATATCGGCAATATAGACGTTGTTCAAAGCGTCCTTGGTTAAATCTTCCCAGTCATTATTTTTGGCATTTTTCACCTTAAATGATTTGAGAATATCCCCTTTAAAACTTAGTTTGTAAAGTTCATCTTTATTACCATTGTCCTCAACTACCCAAACCGTAGAATCTTTTATGGATACTATTCCAGAGTTTTCTTCAAGATTGCTGGGCAAATCGGCAACATAGACCAATTGCCCGTAATTGTTGCATCCGCAAAAAAAAGTTAGCAATGCTAGAAAAAAGAATACTCTAGTCTTCATAAGTTTCTTCAATTGGGAGGTAAACCTCTGCTTTCCATTCTAATTCATTACCGCCCATATTGGGGTTATTGAAAAAATATTCGATTGGCGTTTCCTTTATAGCTATGTTTTCGTTCCTTGCATATTTCAGTAGAGCATACCAAGCTCGGTCAGAAGTAATATAATTTCCATTGTATATAGCTTTTAAAGCCTTTTTTCCAAAAAAACGTTTGTATTTCAATTCAGGATACACAGGAAGATTTTCCGAACGCACTATGGGATAACAAAAGTTATAGGTAATACTATCATTGCTCATGTTCCAATCTACCACCTCTACAAAGGGCATTCCGTTTAGCTGTACCTTGTTCTCACTTAGGATACCGTCTAATAACGGATAATTCAACATCATTCCATTAGCTTTTTCGTACTGTGTACCCTTGACTTGAATGTATGCACAGAAAGTACTTTTCAAATCTTCTTCACCGACAATTGTAACTTTAAATTTATTCAGATGTTCTTTGAGTTTGCCGCTAAAATCTAGAATGGATTTTCTTGTCCTCTTTTCAAAGTCGGTATCTACAAAAGGAATGAGTAGCTTATTGGTATAACTATGTATATCATCTCGCGCATAAATCTTTACTTTAGATACACTATCGTTGAGCATACTAATACTCCAATTATACGTATGCACCGAATCCGAGAACTTTAATTTTTGCTGCAACTCTGTTAGGCTAGATTGCACAATGGGAAACTCTGATTTTAGCTGTCTGTTCCATGTCTTCACCGATTGATTAATGGTACCGGGTAGCGCCTTAATCGTAAAGTTTACCTGGTAGTCGTGAGATTTAATAAAGAAATACCAGACTGCGATAATCAAAAGTATCCCAAAGACTGTAAGAATGGTTTTTTTCATAAGGGATGAATTAGGCAATGGCCTTAGTACTAGTTAGATGCTAATTTATCTTTTCTCATTTGTACTTTGTCTAGAAGTAGAGTGCCTATTTTTCTACCTTGGCCAACACCAACTTCAACCGCGGCCCTGTAGTGGATTCCACCGTACATTCTGCTTATGGCAGCTTCATCCGCAGCCTTATTAAAGGATTTAAAAGTTCTGGTAGGAAGTCCATAAGGGACTTCAGTGTCATCTACAAAATTAAAATTATCACCAAAGATATCGGTCAGAATTGTGCCCGCAGCACCGGAGACTACACTATGACCACTTGTGTATTCTGGGAAAGGGGGTGTCTGCAGTATGGGTTTCCAACTATCGTCTATATGAGCATTAATTAATGTTTCTGGACGTATGAGCTTACTCCTGTACTTTTCGTCCCAACAGCTAATAAAGGCATCGGCAATGGCCATGGATGTTTTGGTGTAGGCAAATAGCGTATCATCAAAATCACTGTTCATTTTTCTACTGGCAATTTTGGTAATCCCGATCCAATGCGCTCCCGGAGTAATTTTTTTGGTAGCGAACATGAGATGCCCTCGAGTAACGGATACATAAGGATTGCAATCCCAGAATTTAGCTATTTCTACTTCTTCTGAATCATCGCCATTAGCGGTGATTTCATTACTGATATCATAGACTTCCTGTAATTCTTTGTAAAAATCGGAGTCTTTCTCCATTGAAAAAGGAGGTGGTGGTAAAGGCTTGTATTGCGCTGCCGAATCTAGGAAAAATGGTCTTATCTTGTTCCAGTGCGGTTCTATACCATCCATATAGGCCGGTGGCGTTGGTTGCCATCTAGAGGTGTCGTCGGTATTAACAGTGAACTTGGGCATTGTTCTGGTCTGGCTATAGTTGTCCTTACTCATCCATTCCTTAATATGCTCGGAAACCTTAAGACCATAAGTTTTGGAAATCTCGAACTCTTCCTTATTGGTAGAGGACCATTTCTCGTAAAGGCTGTCTTGCAATACTTCAAACTTGTCTTCGGAGAAAATTAAGGCTTTGCTGATATCCATATGTGCTATTATAGCGGCTAATTTTGGATTTACACCGGATGCTGTATCAATAACAGGTACGGGCGTCAGTTCGTTTACTTGTCCCGCCAACGATTGATATTCAGGATTAACTTGGGCTATAATCTCATAACCTGCAACATTAGGATACGCAAAAATTCTACTCGCCACAGGAGGCGAGAAAATATCATGAATCATAATCTGAGTTACTTTATCTACAACTACGTGTAAATCTTCCGAGTCAACTTTAATGTTCTCTTTTTCCTGCGTACAGGAACTGAAGAGTATACTTAAGAGAATAAAGGGAATAATTTTATTCATTATTTTTTAGTTTTCTATTTTATAGACTTGCGCATCTGCATTGTTCATGGTGACCATAAGGTAGGGTGCACCCTTAAATTCAATGATATTTAAGTGTCTTACCGATTTTGACATAAAATCCAGTCCTAGCGTATTGCCCAGAGTAATTTCCGTACTGGTCTTAATCAAGGCTCCCGAAAAGGAATCATACCTTCCATGATATGGTTTTACGCCAAAATAATTTCCTGCAGCTAGTACTTCTTCTTCTCCGTTATCATTAAAATCATAAACCAAGAAATCCGTCATCGGAGCAGTTTGAAGGTCAAAATTAAAAGGAATAAATGAAAATGACCCATTATCATTCCTTAAGTATCCAGATTTTAACATAGCTACCTCTAGGATTTTAGCTTCCTTCAATGATTTTTCATCTAGAATTTCCGTGATATCCTTACCACCAAAAGAGGTGTAGGAAGTGAATTTTTTTCGTAACGATACCATTTGGCTGGCAAGTTCGTTAAGTCCATCCAAGGGGTAGTAGGCATCATCTTTGAATACGGTAACAATGGTTTCTGTTGCTCCGTTGGCATCAAAATCTCCATAATACATACGCATAGGATGTTCATAGCTTGCCTGAAACTTGGAATTTGCTCCCCAGTTGCCTAGAAGGTAGTCTTTATCACCATCTTTATCGATATCAAAAGCTACTATGCTTTGCCATAAACCTTTTAGATTTTTTTCCTTTAAGGGTTCAAAGGCTTTAAATTTACCCATATCGTTTCGGAAAAACATAGGCTGCATCCATTCTCCCGTTAAGACTAGATCTAAATCACCATCACCATCAACATCATCTGCAATACCATCCGTAAGCATTCCCAGTTCCTTAAAAATGCTTTTTGTATCCATAACCAAGGTGCCATTGGTATTGTTTAAGAGATAGGAATTTGGAGACCTCCCAAAATCGGCAGAAATAGATTGGTTACCTACAAAAAGATCTAAATCACCATCTTGATCATAATCCATAGGAATAAGTACAGATGCGTTTTCATAGGTTGGTGCTATCGGTAACGTACTGTAAATGGAGTCTTTGAGGGAATAATATGAATTTGTCAACGGGGCCATTTTATTGTAAAAATCGGCACCACCCGTCCCTATAAAGAGATCATTTGTGGTATTGCCGTCGAAATCGGCTAAAACAGCAACCACATCTTCTTTGATGGAATCTTTCTGAATGGTATTCATATTCGCTGATCGAAACAAGCTGTCTCCTTGGATAAAGATTTGAGAGGGGATGTATTTAGAGCCTCCGAAGAAAATATCGGTTTTTCCATCATTGTTCATGTCTCCAATACTGGTAGCCGGACCTCTATCGGATATTTGATAGGGAATGAGCTTCTGGCGATTAAAGTCTGTATAGGCATCCTCCTTATGCGTAAAATTTATGCCCAATCGATTGGGTACTTTCTTGAAAAGTGTCGTTTTATTGGTAATGGACAAACCGTAGTTATAGGCCAATGTATTGCCATAAGTAATTTTGAGCGTTTGATTTACATCTAAGTCTCTTAATACTTGGAAGGTCTTGTCCGGCCAAATAATTTTAAGGGAATCAACCATTGAGATATCACCATAGCCAAAATGAATAATGGGTTGTGATGAAGACTGAAAGCCTCTAACCGTGAACAGTTCTTTAAATTGTTGTTTACCGTCGGTATATGAAACTACCTTTGTGCCAATACCAAACTTGTTTTTACCCTTATATTGTAAGCCCAGTTTTAAATAATTTGCCTTCTCGTTGGTCCTGTTTTCAAGGATGGTAGGATGGGTGTTCAAATTGTTTGTCACTAAATCCAAATCTCCATCATTATCCAAATCAGCATAGGCCGTTGCCCCCGAAACCAAGGTGTCCTTAGGAATCCAGACATCGGATTTGTCATCAAAAAGCAGACTGGAATTACCTTTAAAAATACGGTTTGATGCTGCACCAGAAGGCATGAGTTCCAAAGCTTTTTGATCTACGAGATTAGTGTTATTTATTTTATTTTTAATATTGTCATTGGATACAAAATTGATGTAATCTAAATCGTTTGGCCGTTTAGGAATGCCATTGCTTATAAACAGGTCTTGTTCGCCATCTTGGTCATAATCGGCAAAAAGTGCACTCCAACTCCAATCTGTAGCTGCAACACCACTTTGTAAGGCGGTCTCTCTAAATTGCCCGCCTGGCTGATTTAGATAGAGCATATTGCGCGTAAATTGATAATGGTACCCATATGTACCTGTTCTAAGTCGCTGAACCTGTATATTGTCATCACCCTCAGAAGATTTTAACACCTTTTCATCAAACGGTAACATATCTAAAGAAATGAGGTCCGGGAGACCGTCATGATTTAAGTCGGCCACATCACTCCCCATAGAAAATCTTGAAGTATGTCCAAAATAATCTCTGAGCGATTCTTTAAAAGTGCCGTCGCCATTATTTAGATAATAGTAATCATCTTCATGAAAATCATTACCAATGAATAAATCCGGATAACCGTCGTTATTAAAATCTGAAACGGCTATGCCTAAGCCGTACCCGTTAATACCGCCGTAAACTCCTGCCTCTTCACTTACATCGGAAAATTTTCCTTCATCGTTTCGTAATAATTTATCTCCCGTTTCATAGTTTCTTTCGTATCTAAGGTCCGCTTTTCCAAAAGATTCTGGGGTATGAACGGCATGGTTAAGCAAGTATATGTCCAGATCACCATCCAAATCGTAATCCAGAAAAGCCGCAGACGAGCTGTAAGATTCAAAATCGAGACCATATTTGCCCGACTCTTCACTAAAAGTACCATCGCCTTGATTTATAAATAATTCATTATGACCGTTAAAACCATTTAAACCTACCACGGCGCACACGTAAATATCTAAAAGGCCGTCTCCATTAACATCTCCTATTACAGCACCTGTATTCCAACTGCTTTTTCCGGCAACTCCGGCTTTTTCGGAAATGTCCTCAAATAAAAAATTTCCCTTATTGAGGTATAGTTTATTAGCAACTTGGTTTCCAGAAAAGAAGATATCTGGTAGTTCATCATTATTGATATCCCCGATGGCTACGCCTCCACCATTATAAAAATAGAGGTAATCGAGAATGTTCAAGTCGTTGGATTCCTTCAGGTCATTGGAAAAATATATTCCTGTTTCTTCTGCTGTGCGCTTATGGAAAACATCACCTTTTTGGTCACTACAACCAATAGCCCAAAAGATTAAAGACAATCCTATAAGTTTACTTTTCATTTAAATTGTAAATTTTAGGTTGCTTGTCGTTTACGGCGGCAATCAAAAATGAATTTCCGGCTTTGTCCTTAAATAATTCCAAATGCTTCACTTCATCCCTTATGAAAAAACCGCTTGTATCATAATTCTGCCAATTAAAGCCTAACTGACCGTCACCTAATAGCACATTCCCATAATTAGCATCCAATCTTGAAAATTGAGGTTTAAATTCGAAATTGTTACCTGCCATAATCAGGTCTACCATACCATCTTGGTTTACGTCTGTACATTCAATACCGCATATACAGGAGAATTGAACCTGAGGGGGCAAAACCTTAATGCGATACTGACCATTACCTTCATTGATAGCGATCACTGATTCTGAAATGGACGCTTCTCGTACAATGGTGTTTGAAATGACATCTTCAGGGAACAGTTCGTCAACGGTTTTCTTGGCATATTCCGATGCCTTGATGTTCTCTTTTTTCAAGGCTAATATTTGACCGGTCAAATCTTTCTTCTGATGTAGCGGATAGTCTCCATTATTATAGTTTTGTGTAATGATTTGTTCAATGGTACCATCATTATCAAAATCATTCACCCACATTTTCATTGGCTGACCCTTTTTTGGTTTGTAATGTAAGTTGCTTCCAGAGTTTCCTAAAACCAAGTCCAAATCACCATCGTTATCTAAATCTTGCGCTTTTATAGCTCCCCACCAACCATTTAAACTATCTAGGCTTGTGGTTTGCTTACTTAGTCTACGGCCAGAGTTCTTAAATACTTTTGGTGTTCCCCAATCAGATACCGTAATAAGGTCTTTCTTGTTGTCTCCATCAATATCCACCCATTTTGCGTCGGTAATCATACCGGCGTTTCTTAGGTCATAGGCAGACTTTTCGGTAATATCGGAGAAGGTACCATCGCCATTATTACCCAGTAATAGATGATTAGGGTCTACGCCATAGGTTCCTACAACACTTCTAGATCCTACAAAAACATCCACGTGTCCGTCACCGTTAAAATCCGTAGCAGTGATTACGGCTACGTTTTTATTCGCCGATGGTAGATTAATGCCAGATGGCTTGAACTTACCTCTGCCGTCATTTAGATAAAGTCTTGTTCCGTAGGTGTTCTGCATGCCAATTTCGTTACCACCACTACCTACTATTAAATCCAAGTCCCCATCGTTATCGGCATCGAAAAAAGTAGCTGCGGTATCTTCAAAACTAGCGTCCTTTTCAAAAAAGGAAGTAATAGGCTTTTTAAGTTTTCCATTGCCGCTGTGCAGGTACAAACTTGCTGTCTGGTCTTTGGCGCCGCCAATAAAGATATCATCGTTACCGTCCCCATTTACGTCTCCTACAGCAACACCAGGACCCTCTTGGGCCAGGGAGTGGTATATAAGCCCTTCGTTATCAAAGTCGTTATAATTATTTTCTTTGTGGGCTAATAGCGAACCATTGTTTACTTCCTTTAACAATGGATTTAATGTCTTAGGAGTTAAGACCTTATAACTGTCTTTAGCATCCCTATGGTCCAACACCAGTGTTTCATTTACGGCAAGGTTCTGTAATTTTTGAGTAGCATCATCTGGCCAGATTACTCGGATGGAATCTATCTTGGTTTCATTTCCAAGACCTATCGTCATTGGGTATTCTATAGAGGACTGAAAGCCTCTTGAAGGCATTACGGTCTGATTGATAATCTGGTCTTTAAAATAAAGTTTTACCACGGTGCCAATACCGAACCTATTACCATCTGCACCTTTAAAATCTAGTTTAATATAGTTATGGTTTTTTAGGCGTTCGGTATTATTTCTATAAACAAAGGTTTCCATGTTTACATTGTTCACTACTAGGTCCAAGTCCCCGTCATTGTCCAGATCACCGTATGCCGCACCGTTGGATCTACTGGGAATTTCAAAGCCCCAATCCTTATTGGCATTACTAAAAGTGATATCGCCGTTATTTCTATAGGCGTAATTGGGTAGTGGCGTTACGGGCATTTTATTGATTATAGAATCTATGGATTCTTTTCTCCCGGTCAGTGCCATTTTTTGAATGATTTCATTGGCGAAGAAATCAACAAAATCCAAGTCCGTTAAATCATGGTTGATGCCGTTTGTAATATAAATGTCCTTAAGTCCATCATTATCCATATCAAAAAGGAGTCCTGCCCAACTCCAATCTGTAGCTTCAACACCGCTGTAATAGGCTATTTCCGAGAATGAGCCATTTCCATTGTTAAGTTGAAGTGTGTTTTGAATGTACTGTTGATGAAAATCTTTGCTCTGTTTTAACTTAAAAACGTTGTAGCTTTCAAATTCCATCACGGATTTTACTCTCTGGTCCGGTTCGGGAAGCATATCCGTTATAAAAATATCGGTAAGGCCATCATTATTAATATCCGCCATATCGATACCCATAGCGGAAAGGCTTAAATGATTGGTCCATTGTTGGATTTCTTCACGGAACGAACCATCTTGATTGTTGATATATAGGTAATCCCTTTCGTAGAAATCGTTAGATACGTAAATATCCGGATATAAATCCTGATTAATATCCGTAACCATGACACCAAGGCCAAAACCGATAAGACTCCCATAGATTCCGGATTCCTCACTCACATCTACAAATTTGCCATTATCGTTACGCAGCAACATATCTCCTACGCCTCTAAAAATAGCAGGAACGCCCTCCCAATCTTGCGCTCTAACATCTCGTTGTTCTGCATAGCCCAAACTACTAACGGGTATATTACTGTTGTTAAGAATATAGGCATCCAAATCCCCGTCTTTATCATAATCAAAAAAGGAAGCGTGTGTAGAGAAACCTGTCTCCGCAAGATTATATTCGGCCGCACTTTCGGTAAAAGTGAGGTCTCCATTGTTTATGTACAGGTCGTTATCATGATTATTCCCCTCCATGTTACCTGCATTACTCACGTAGATATCTAGCAGACCGTCATTGTTTATATCCGCCATTACTACACCTGTAGACCAAGGTTTGTTTCCTTTGATACCAGCTGATTCAGATACATCCTCAAATTTTAAATTGCCTTTGTTCAAGTAAAGCTTGTTGGGCTCCTTGTTTCCGGTCAGAAAAACATCCGTTAACCCGTCATTGTTAATATCACCTAGTGCAACACCACCACCATTGTAGAAATTTCTGTATTTGAATATATTGAACGCTTTGCTGTTTTCTACTTCGTTCACAAAAGAAATACCTGTGTCCTCTGAAGATAATAGGGTGAATAAAGTTTCCTTTTTGGGTATCGATTTTTCGATATCCGACGTGGTATTATCTTTGCAAGAAATAAAAAATACTATAAAGGCGATGGTCAATGTAACCCGTTGTATGATAAAATTCCTTTTCATTTTAAGCGCTCTTTTAAAACAAAAAATAGGCTATCGTTATTTCTAGATATGACGTAGTTTTCTTTGTTCTTGATTTTAATTTTTTCAATACTTCTCGCGGCCCCTGAAACTCCTAAATAGTTATAGTCTTGCGTTTTAAAAACGTCTTCTGTTGAGGGATACAAAATTAGACCATGGGAGGCATCCATCCTACCTAGTTGGGTGCTAATTTCATAATTGTTACCTACAAGGATTATAGATTTTCTGGGATTATTTTCAATGATTATATCCTGTACTGTGGAGACTTGAGCTATTTTAGGTAATGGATGTTTTTTGAATTTTCCATTTCCTAGGTTTTCAAAGTAACAAGTAGACAATTCGTAAACCGATTTTTGAAAGCCAGTTTCCAGTACCTTTTTTGGAAAAAGTTCATTAAAGCCTGCTTTGGCAAAGGCAGCATAAGAAAGATATTTTTTGTTCAAAGAGGGGATTTGTTTCGCTAGTTCATCCTTAGATGCCAGTACGGTCTCCGTATTTTTGTGATAATAGGACACGATGGTTTCCATACTCCCATTTTTATCGATATCCGCTTTGTAGAGGTTTAAAGGTTTTTGAAAAGAGACTTTTAATTTACTGTTCTCTCCCCAGTTGCCAACTACTAAATCTATATCTCCATCATTATCCAAATCGTCAACTTCAATGGCATTCCAAAGTCCGTTTGAATTGGCTAATGTGGGGTCTACTTTTTTGGTTAGGTCCTCACCATCGTTCATAAAAATGGTAATAGGCATCCAGTGTCCTACAAAGATGAGGTCTTCAAAGCCATTATTGTCCAAATCTAAGATGGCTACATTTTTTACATTTCCCAAATCATTTAGTGCTAACGATTTTTTTTCGGTAACATCGGAGAACTTTCCTGCGCCGTCGTTCTGAAATATATATTGTTTGGGGCTAAGGCCAAATTCCCACGGTACGGCATCGGAAGTAATGAGGATATCCAAATCACCATCGTTATCCATATCCCAAGATTTTACGGCGGACGCATTGATTTCAATATTTCTAAAGGCAGTAGTGTCCTTTGTGAATTGTCCACTTTTATTTATGTACAATCTGGGGCGCAAAGGTGGGCCTTTCTTGAATTCATTTCCAGCGCTGACTATTAGTAAATCTATTAACCCATCACCGTTAGCATCAAAAAAGTGCTGATCTATGTCTTCGGTTACCTTATCCTCATTAAAAAGCTCTGGCTGTTGTGGCATAAATTCACCTTCATTGTTTTGGATAAATAGGGCAGAGGGTTGCTGTTTAGCGCCACCTACGAAGATATCTTCTAAACCATCTGAATTGATGTCTTCGACACTCACGGAAGGACCTTCGTTAGTATTGGCATAGGGTATTAGGGGGTCACGGTAGAATTCAATGGAATTGCCGTCTTTGTGATAAAAATTTACCGTTTGATTATTTGAGGAATACTCTGAAAGAGTTTTTCCGGTAGCGTTGCCGTTTACGGCATTTTCATAATCCACTGTAATTTCTTGATTTGCTGATACATCTTTCAAAATTTCGAGGAATCCCGTAGGCCACTGTATCAGAACAGAATCGATACGATTTAACGCTCCGAGTCCTATGTGAAGTGAAGGATGCACCGAGGATAAATATCCTTTAGTAGTGTAGTTCTCATACTTTTGAACCGTATTTTCTGCATAAATGAAAACCGTTGCCCCAATACCGAAATTATTAGTTTTCCGTCCTTTAAAACGTATTTTGATATAGTTCTTAGGATTTATCTCGTTTCCTTTATTTTCGAGTATGAAGGCTTCCCCATTGACGTTGTTTGTTACAATATCCAAGTCGCCATCGTTGTCCAGGTCACTATAAACTGTTCCATTGCTGAACGATTTTTCAGGCGTATACCAAGTTTTTGAAACATCGGCAAATGTCAAATCCCCATTATTTTTGAAAAAGTAATTGGAAACTTTTTTCTCAGGCATTTTCTGAATGAATTCCATTTCTTGCTTACCAACACCATCGGCAAGATTTTTTTGAATATTATCATTGGCTATAAAGTTGATGAAATCCATATCATTGGATGCGCCTTTTATGCCGTTTGTAATAAAGATATCCTTGAATCCGTCATTGTCAAAATCTGCTAGAAGTGTTCCCCATGACCATTCGGTAGCGCTTATATTAGCTAGTGAGGCAATTTCACTGAATTTTCCATGGCCTGTATTTAAATGCAGTGTGTTCTGCATAAATTGGGGCGCATAGCCATTCTTAAGGTAATTAGTATAGTTGGGATAGCTAAATTCGGTGCCAGAGGATTTATAGGTTTCTAGATTTTCAGGCAACATATCTAAGGAAACGATATCGGTAAGCGCATCATTGTTGATGTCTGCAATACCATTTCCCATGGAGAAATGTGTAGTATGCCCCAAATTCTTATAGTCTTTTGAAATCGATTCCGTAAAAGTTTTATCCCCGTTGTTAAGGTAGAGATAGTCATTTTCAAAAAAATCGTTACCTACATAAATATCGGGATAGGAATCATTGTTAACATCACTTATGGAGATGCCAAGACCATAACCGATTTTACCTTGATAAATATTAGCTGAAGCACGGACGTCTACAAAGTAACCCTCTTTATTTTCGAATAGCTTATCGCCACTAACCTTGTTCTGTTTAGTTCTTTCGTTGCCATTGGCGTAATTTAAGTTAGGGTGTACGGAATGATTCATCAGATACATGTCTAAATCCCCATCTAAATCGTAATCTAAAAATGCACTTTGTGTGGAGAAGCCAGAAAAATTTAAGCCGTAAGATGCAGACATTTCTTTGAATTTTGGTACTCCGTCTACAATACCTTGATTTACGTAAAGTAAGTTATGTCCTTTTAGATTTTGATATCCGGAAACTTTACACAAATAAATATCTAAGAGGTCATCATTATTAATATCCACTACGGTTACCCCGGTCGTCCAGCCGCTTTTATTCTCTATACCAGAGGCTAATGTGGCGGATTTAAATTGTAGTGCTCCTTTGTTAAGGAATAGTTCGTCTTTATTTTCATTGGACACAAAATAAAGATCCTGGAGTCCGTCGTTATTAAAATCTGCTGCGGCTAATCCAGCGCCATTGTAATAGTAGATATAGTTCAGGATATTAAGTTCTGCGGAAGACATCAGTGTATTAGTGAAAGAAACATTACTATGATTAGAATCGACTTTAGTAAACATCTTTGGTTCTTCCTCCTTACAGGAGTTTAATAAAGCGGTTATACTGAGTAGCATAACTAAAATAATCCTTTTCATCAATCTAAAAAACATAGCCTTGCAAGATACTTAAAACGGAAATTATTTGTACAATTAGGATTGTTATAAGATGTTAATATTATGAATTTAGAGGCATCTCTATTGAAGTTTGTTCAGGACTTTCAATTGGGTATCTACCCATTGAAACCCTATTCTTGAATTAGATTTGGTGCCCTTAAAGTAAAAAAGACCGCTCTGTGAGCGGTCTCTTTTTAAACACTTAAATATAAAAGGATTAATATCCTGGATTCTGCACTAAATTTGGATTAGAAAGAATTGCGTTAGATGGGATAGGATAAAGATTTCTGTTCTCATCACCAATTGCAGCAGCATCTTTAAACTGCCAGTCTTTTGTAAATTGACCAAAACGTATTAAATCCGTTCTTCTTACAAACTCTACATATAATTCTCTACCTCTTTCATCAATTAGGTTTTGCTCTGAAACACTACCTAATGGAGCGGCATCACGTAACGTACGTAGTTCGTTGACCATGGCAGTAGCATCACCACCACTTCTAAGCATAGCTTCAGCTTTCATTAAATGAGCATCTGCATAACGAAAGACCAATTCGTGCGCTGTAAAACCTCCGTTTACTGGGTGATACTTAATAGTTCGTATTCCAGTTGCTTCACCATTACCTACTAATCCTGGGAAATCTCTAGTAAATACTAAATCCTGTCCCGGTCTTGTTTTTAATTTAGTTCCGTCCTCATTGAACTGCTGTCCTATAAGGAATCCGTAACCTATACCTAAATTGGTCTCATCGGCGTTAGAAGCATCGGGCACAAAACCTCTTCTTTCTTCCTGTCCTGAACCAACTGTATTTGAGTTTGGATCACCTTCAAAAAGATCGTAAAATTCAGCTAATGTGGTAAAACCGTTCCAACCACCACCTTCGTTGTCAGGTGAATTAATGTTGTAGTGCATACCGTTCCAGATTCTGTTACCAACACCGGTAGGAATCCACCAGATGGTCTCTGTATCGGCAGCCTCGGTGAAAATATCAAAATATCCGTCCTGTAAGGCAAAACCATCTGCTGCGATAGCATCCACTAAAGAGATTACCTCATTCATATCACCAGAGTCAGGAGTTCCTGAGCCGTTATAAATATGCGCATTCAATAAAACTCTGGCCTTCAAGAAACGAGCAGATGCTTTTGTTCCTCTTTGTAAATTATCCATATCCATGGCAGCTACGGTAGGAAGTCCTGCAATAGCATCATCCAAATCGGTAAGGATAAAGTCAAGCGCCTCTGTTCTTGTTAACACGGTAGGGTCTATTTCTGGACCTTCGTTAGGTTGTCTAAAAGGAACTTGCCCCCAGTTGTCCATAACGATCCACATGGCGAAAGCTCTTACGAATTTAGCTTGAGCAACTTGTTCTGCTGATCCATTACTTAGCGGGTCAGCAACTTCAGAAGCTTGGAAAACTGTTTGGTTCCAATTGTTCCAAGTGTTCAGAACAAATTGGTGCGCAGGATCCCAAGTATGGTTATGAAGTGTTCTCCATATCCCGTTATCTCCCCAGTCAGTACCTCTTGTTGGTACTAAGGCTTCATCAGTGGCTACTTCTTGGAGAGCAAAATAGTTAGCTTGATCTCCCAAACGGTTAATACCGTTGTAAATGTTATCCAATGAACCCTCAACGTCCGCAACACCACTAAACTGTGTGCCACTATCTGTTGAAATAATTGAATCTGTGCCTTCTATTTCCAAATCTGTACAGGATAGTACAAATGCTGCGGAAAAGGCAATAAGCATTAAATTTTTGATTTGACTTCTTTTCATGATTTTCTTTTTTTTAATTAAAACGTAGCATTAATTCCCAGTGTA
This sequence comes from Maribacter sp. 4U21, assembly GCF_002742365.1. Taxonomy (NCBI): domain Bacteria; kingdom Pseudomonadati; phylum Bacteroidota; class Flavobacteriia; order Flavobacteriales; family Flavobacteriaceae; genus Maribacter; species Maribacter sp. 4U21. Next base: position 3,457 of record NZ_MDGN01000009.1, on the reverse strand, counting down.
AAAGTTCTAGGATTTGGATAGGCTGTTAAATCGATTCCCGCTGTTGGTATACCATTTAATAGGTCATTATTAGCAGGTGCGGAACTTACTTCTGGATCTAAACCGCTGTAATCGGTGATTAGGAATAGATTTTGCCCAGTTAAATTCAATCTAAGACTTTTGAATAATCCCTCTCCGGACATTGGGATATTATAACCTAAAGAAGCATTTTGTAATCTTACAAAATCTCCCTTTTCTAAGAAACGCGTAGATACTGAGGCGGCTGCTGTACCAGATTCTCCGTTTCCAATAACATTTTGAGTAACGTTTCTACCGTTCTGGATAGAACCAGCGGTAAAGAACGCGTTCTCTGTGTTATTGTATACTGAAAAACCAAACTGACCAGCTAGATATGTAGAAAAATCCCAGTTCTTGTAAGAAACATTCATGGAGAAACCACCAGTTACATCTGGTAAGGCATCCTCACCTACGAAACTTTGCGTATCACCTATGGGCTGACCGTTAGCATCGAATCCTTGGAAGTCCCTAAGGAAGTAAGAGAATAACGGTTGGTTGCCCGCTAAAATTTGTGCAAATGCTCCTGTAAGACCTTGACCTCTAATAGTACCCGCTTGGATAAGTCCGTCAAAATCCTGAATTTCATTTTCGTTGTAAGCAACATTGAAGGACGCATCAAAATTGAAATCTTCAGACCTTACAATATCATAAGCAACAGCCAATTCTATACCTTGGTTAAGTACTGTTGCATCCAAGTTTTGGAAAAAGAAAGGCTGTGGTGACGGCTGTGCGGCTTGCACATTCAACAATAAATCGGTTGTCTCGTTTCGGTAAACATCTATACTACCGGAAAAACGATCATTGTTAAATCCAAAATCTAGCCCAACGCCATAGTTTAAAGTTTCTTCCCATTTTAATCCTGGATTGGCAAAAGCCACTGCATTCGTTCCAGGGATGTTGATTATACCGTCATTTTGAATAGGAGCACCACCGAAACGTTCTCTACGAACAAAGTTGCCAAAACCTAAACCATCTTGATTACCTGTGATACCACCACCTGCACGTAATTTAAGTGTTGAAATGGCATCCCCGATGAAATCTTCTTCATGAATTTTCCAGGCAATTGCTCCAGAAGGGAATATACCATATTGGTTGTCAGAACCAAATCTAGAAGAGCCATCCGCTCTAACCGTAGCCGTAAATAGATACTTGTCCGCAAGGGAATACTGGACTCTAGTGAAGAACGATTGTAATTCATCAGTATTGTCAAAAGTATCTGTAAATAAAGACCTTACCTTAATTCCTCCAAACGGCAATGCCACATTTTCCGTAGCTGCGGCAGGTGCTAATCTGTTAACGAATACCTGAGATTGACCAGTCCCAATTCCGTATTGTTGATAATCACCTGAAATAGATGCTTCAATAGCATCGGCAGAAGCTTCTAAGTCTCTACCCATAGCGTTCAAATCACCAGTGCTATAACCCCAGCCAGTTACATTTCTTCCACTTGTTCCAAAATCTTGGAAAGAATAACCCAATAACACATCTAAATTAGAATTTTCAAATTCCTTCTTATAGTTCAAGGTTACCTCTAACAATTTGCTTTCTAAGTTAAGGTCATTAACGGCACCACGGCCATTACCGGCGGTACCATTGGTAAGACCAACAATATCTCTGGATAGCGCTGATCTCCTAGTAGACTCTGAATAGTCATAACCAACGTTTACTTTAGCCGTTAATTCTGGAGTAATATCGTATGCTGCAGATGCATTTAGTAAAGCCCTATCGGTTACACTAAAACTCTGGTACTCCGCCAATAGGTTGGCTGGATTCAATAGGTTGCCCGGGTCAAAACTAGCGCTATTGGGCCAGGTTGGGTTGGCAGCGTACGCTGCTCCTAATAAATCTCCTTGGAAACCAGCACTTCCTGAAATAAGCGGCTGTTCATCACCAATGCTTGAACCTGTAGCCGATACTTGTATGTTTAACTTGTCATTCAAGAACCTGTGATTCCAGTTTACACGAAGTGTAGTTCTTTCTAATGAAGAGTTTTCAACTACACCAAATTGTTTTCCATATCCGAACGTAGTTCTTATATTTCCTTTACCATAGTTTTTGGACCATGCAAGGTTTTGGTTTTGTGACGCTACGGTTCTCGTAACAACATCTTGCCAGTTTGTATTGGCCCCTCTGTCTGCAGCTGCTCTGTCTCCACCAAAAGAATCAATGGCGTTTAAGTAATCGTCTCTTCCTAGTAAATCATAGGAATTTGCTGGTGAAGCAATACTTAGAGAAGAATTGAATTCAAAGACACCTTTTCCAGTTTTACCACTTTTAGTAGTTATGATAACAACACCATTGGCACCTCTTGACCCATAAATGGCCGTCGCGGAGGCATCTTTTAATACACTGATGCTTTCGATATCCGAAGGGTTAAGGAAACTTAGCGGGTTAGTTGATCCGCTGGTACCGGCACCTAGATCCTGAGAGTTGGCAGATGTGTCACCACCGGAAAGTGGAACACCATCAACAACAAATAAAGGATTGTTGTTAGAACGTACGGAACTTGTACCTCTAATGTTAAAGTTAATACCTGCCCCTGGAGCACCGCTACTCTGTGTAATTTGAACACCTGCAGTCTTACCTTGGATTAATTGTTCTGGCGAAGCGATGACACCGCCATTAAAATCTTCTGCAGTAACTGAAACTACAGAACCAGTTGCATCCTTAACAGTAGTAGTACCGTAACCTATTATTACAACTTCTTCCAAAGCCTGTGCATCTTCCTCTAGGGTGAAGTTAATACTTGACTGCCCGTTGACAGCAACTTCAGTTGTCTTATAACCAATGTAGCTAACGACTAATACAGCATCGCTACCAACTTCAATGGAGTAATTTCCATCAAAATCGGTTTGAGTACCGTTAGTAGTTCCTTTTTCAATAACACTAGCACCTGGCAAAGGTCCACTAGCATCTGAAACCGTTCCGGTTACTTCCTGCGCCTGCGCTATACTAAAGGATAGAAATGCCCCGATAGCAAACAGACTTTTTAGTAGCGTAATCTTCATAAAAAATTAGTTTTAAGTTGAGTTAATTAAATTTCAAGAGTTAAAAATATGTAAAATTGTCGTTAAAACAGTATTACCCATATGTTTGAAAACAACGAAACCGTTTTCGTGTTAATAACTTTTATCAATTAGTAGTTTAATAAGGGAGGGCCCTTTAAATTACTTATTTGACAGTTTAGATATAGCTAATTTAAGAAATTGCAATTTTTTGTAAAGCTGTGTTCAATCCATAAGTGCAACACACTTATTTTTTAGGACTTCAATAGGGTTGTAATAGTTAAACTTTCTAATAGGTCTGTAATTTAGTAATAATTCCACTTCTTTGATTCTCTCTATTGAGACTTGATTAAGGTCCGTTTTCTTAGGGAAGAATCGTCTAATAACTCCTATTC